>JAUHVS010000228.1 GCA_030424955.1 bacterium
CTACCGTGGCCGCTCACACTCAGGAGTGCCCCGTGACGCGACCCTCGATCCTCGCCCGCCTGACCCTGCTCACCGCCAGCCTGCTGACCGCGGCAGCGCTGTCCCCGGCCCTCGCCGAGACGCCGGCGCCGTCGTTGACCTACAAGGTCAGCCTGGGCGGCATGAACGCGGGCATCTTCAAGGGCTTCGAGATCCCCACGCACCGCGCGATCATCCAGGGCGACAACATCGCCGTGACCGAGGTGCAGAAGGCCATCAGCAAGGACACCGTCATCAAGATCAGCGGGGGCCGGGTGTCGAGCTTCATGCTCAAGAAGATGTCGGCGATGATCGGCCAGCAGATGACCGTCGAGGTGCAGGTCGCGCCCATCGGCCTCAACGCCGGCCAGCGCTGCGTGTTTACGCTGGAGTACGCGTTCCTCAAGACCGCCGAGCCGGACGGCTTCACCTTCCGCCCGTCTGAGCTGCCCGACTACGCCTGCAAGTAGGCGCCAGGGCGGCCGCCCGGCCGCTCAGCGCACGATGAGCGCGTCCAGCCAGGGCAGCTCGTCCACCCCCGCCCGCCACCGCGCCCGCCAGGTCTCGTCGGTGAGGCGCTCGAAGCCCTCTGTGATGACCGAGTGCACGGCGTACACCGGGCCGGCGTAGGCCCGCGGCCCGTCGCAGGCGGCGACGGTGGTCACCATCAGGCGCACAGGGCCCGTGCCCAGGTGCAGCACCCGCCCGACCGGCACGTTCATGAGATCGGTAGGCTGGGTGTGCAGGTCTGCCACGATCAGGTCGTCCCGGTAGGGATCGGCCTCCAGGAAGAGCGCGCCATACCAGCCGCCCACCACGTAGCCTTCGTAGTCATCCGGGGCGACGTCCACCGCCTGCTCCAGCCACTGCACCTGCTCGGGGCTGAAGGGCTCGCCGGTCTCTTGTTGCCGCGCCAGCCCATGCAGGGTGGTGCTCACCTCGTGCACGGTGGTCCACCAGGGCACCAGGGCCTCGGCCAGCTCGGGAGCGAGCGCGGCCAGCGGCCCCTCGGCGATCCCTCGGCCGTGATCGGCCAGATCGGCCAACGCCTGATAGAACGCGGGCACGGGCTCCACGTAGCCGTCGGGGTAGTCGCAGCCGCCGCCCGACGTATAGGACGGCTTGGCGTAGAGGACGGTGTCGTGGCGCAGCTCAGCCCAGCTGCCGAGCTGGGTGTTCAGCAGGCGGCGGCCCCAGGCCTCGGTGCCGGTGACGCTGGGGCGGCCCGCGGCAGCCGGATCGGCCACCACGGCGGGATCGGGGGACAGGGTGCGCAGCGCGCCGAGCCACTGGCCGTACAGGTCGCCCTGCCAGGCGGCGGGCGACCGGTCATCCATGAGGGCGCGCATCGCGGCCAGGTGGCCGGCGTACTCAAAGGTCTCGAGCTGCGGCGCCAGCAGGGCCGCCGCGTGGTCGTTGCCGAACACCGCGAAGGCGGCGTCCAGCGGATCGGGCAGCATGCGCCCGGCCCGCACGCGGTCCCAGACGACGTTCGTCAGCACCTCGCTGTCGACGATGTAGCGCTGGCCCAGCAGGGTGAAGCTCACGGGCAGCCCGGCCCCGGCGGCGTGGTAGCCCCCCGCGATGCGCTGCACGTCGAAGCCGCCCGCCATGACCCGGGCGAAGAGCTCGGGCTCGTCGAAGGCCGCGAGCGCGGTGGCGTCCGCCGCGCCATCGAGGGCGGCGTGCAGGTCGTCCAGCCGATCCACGGTCATGAAGTCCTGGGGCCCGATGAGGCTGCGCAGCACCGCCTCGATCTGCGCCCACGTGGTCCGGGCGGGCGCATCCAGCACCTCCCGCAGCGCGAGGGTGGTGGCCACCGCCCGCGGATCGACCACACGCTGGCCGAGCTCGTCGGTGTAGATCAGGCGCAGGTCGATCCGGCCCAGCCACATCATCGCCCGGAAGTAGCGGGTCAGCGACTCGCTGTCGGTGTAGTGCCCGCGAGGGAGGAACTGGCTCCAGTCGAGGACCCGCCGCTGGCCAAACAGCACCACCTCGCTCAGCCCGCCGGCCGCCCGGGCGCTGGCTGCGAGCGCGGCGATCTGCGCGGGGTCTGCGCCCGCGACGGGGGCCTGCGGGGCGTCGCGCAGGAGGGTCAGCGCCACCGCCAGGTACACGTCGAGATCCGCCGCTACCTGGGGGCCCCAGGCGTCGGCTGCGCCGGCCCCCACCCGGGCGTGCAGGTGGCCCAGCCACTGATCGATCGTGGGCAGCAGCGCCCGGCCCTCCAGGGTCTTCAGCAGCGTCTCGAAGGACCGGTGCAGGGCGTGCAGCAGGCTGTCGGCGGTGATGTAGACCGGCAGATCAGCGTTGTAGATGCGCTCGTAGCCCGCCACGAAGTGGCCCAGGCGCTGCCGGTCGGTGATCACGAAGCCGTGGGTCTGCAGGGCCGCCAGCTCGTCGTCGTCCAGGGCAAAGGGCGAGGCCTGGATGGCCTCGAGGTTGCGCGCGTCGAGGGGGTCGTAGCCCAGGTCGTCGGCGAAGGGGACCGCGTGGCGCGCCAGCAGGGCCTCGGTGTCGGTCTGCTGCGCCTCGGCCACCAAGGCGGCCACGCGGGCCTTCTCGGCCTCGATGGCGGGGGGATCGGCCCGGTCGGGGACGCTGGGGGCGGCGGTCGCGGGGGCTGTGGGCAGGCCTGGACCGGCCGGTCGGGCCACGGTGGTGCCATCGCAGCCCGCGAGGGCGAGGGCGAGGCACAGGGCTTGAGCAGCGCGATACATAGGGTCTCCTCGAGCGCGGTCTGCGGTCGGCCACCAGACGGTGGGCGCGGGCAGATCTGACTCGGATCAGCGCGGGCGGGTGGCGGCCCATCGCGCGCGGAGGCAGGGGCTGGGCATGAAGGCCGCCGTCCCCCGCCGCCCGGAGCGGGTGGGGTCATGGCCCGAGAGGCGGGCGCAGCGTGTCTCGGGGCCGGGTGGGCACACAGCGACGCCCTGGCCCGCCCGCGGGCCTCCGCCCGGGGTGCGGAACCCCGGCCAGGGCGGGCTGCATCTGCTTGCGGCGCGGTCCGTCGCCGCGCCGCTGTCATGGAGCCCGCATGTCCCGCCCGATCCTCTCTGAAGACCGCCTGCACCCGGCCATCCGCGATCGCGTGGCCGCCCTCAACCGCGACCTGATCGACGAGGTCGAGGCGGCCGTCGCGGCCAACGCGGTCGTGATCGTGGGCATGGCGCAGAACCCGCACCCCCGCCGAGCGCGCAAGGCTCTGGACGCCCGCGGGATCCCCTACGCCTACCTGCAGTACGGCACCTACCTGGGCCAGTGGCGCCGGCGGAACGCGCTGAAGATGTGGACCGGCTGGCCCACCTTCCCCATGTGCTTCGTGCAGGGCACCCTCGTGGGGGGCGCCAGCGAGCTGCTGGCGCTGATCGAGCGGGGCGAGGTGCCGGGAGGCTCGGCAAGAGGCTGAGCCGCCCGCGCCGGCCACAGCGGGTGGTGGCGCGCCCAGCCTGTGACCGCCCGCGCGCCACCGCGTCCCCATCGGCCGGGGGCTCGTCACCGTCGCCGTGGCCGGCCACGCGCCCGTCGCCCCGTGACCTCCGAGCCGGATCCGTCACCCGCGCAGCTTGCCGCCGGCCTGCGGCATCTGCCTGCCGACTGGAGGCCCCGTGATCCGACCCCCCCTCGCCCTGGCCGTTGCCCTGCTCGCCGTCGCTGCGGGCTGCGGGCCCCTGCCCCCCGAGGGCCCGGGCCGCGCCCTCTACACCGATCTGCGGGCCGTCGTGGTGCACGAGGCCCGCACGGACTGGGTGGTCGACCGGGTCGAGCTCGAGCAGATCGCCCCGCGGGTGCTGCAGAGCGGCTGCCAGGTCGCCCCGGAGCAGCGGCTCGCCCTGCGGGCGTGGGTGCGCGACGCGCTGCAGGCCGCGGGCGGCCCCGCCGCCGCGAGCTATGCGCGCAGCCAAGATCTGTCGGCGGTGCAGGACCAGCTGGTGCTCGAGCGGGTGGCGGCCAGCCTCGACTACCTCGACGCCCACCAGGCGGACTGTCCCTTCTGGCTACCGCCCGATCCCGACTTCGCTGGCGTGCAGGGCGACGCCGACCACTTCGTGCTGATGGTCGAGACGATGGGCGGCGGCCAGGTGGTGCTGCGCGACGGCGAGGCGACCCTCGGCGGCGCGGGCGGCGGGCGGATCCTGCCGGGCTATGGCCTCAACAGCCGGCTGACCCTGGCCGCGGGGCTGGGCCTGGGGGGCGCGAGCACCTTCCCCAAGGACGCCAACGGCAACCGCACGGTGAAGCCCGCGTGGGCCTTCGATGTGCCCGTGCTGCTGCGCGTGCACGCCGGCACCTGGCGCTTCGATACCGAGCTTGCGGCCACCGCCCGGGCGCCCTTCGAGACCCCCGACAGCCTGCGCTACGGCGCCCGGATCGCCCAGGCCTTGGGGGTCACGACCCCGCGGGTGGCGGGTGTGATGCCCTACGTCATGCTCTGGGTGGGTCACGAGTGGCTCCCTGCCATGAACGGCGAGGACGCCGTGCAGATCATGCGCGCAGGCACCCGGGTGGGCATCAACTGGGCGCCGTGATCCGGTCGCCCGACCCCGAGGGTGTCCGCCCGATCTGAGACTGGCGCGGCGCCCTCCCGCGCTCTCGCTGTGCCCTCCCGCGCTCTCACCGCAGCACAAAGCCTTGCGGCCGCCCGGCCCGCGTGCGCATCGTCGCCGCGCGCGGTGCCACGCCCCGCACGCCACAGGGGGACTGGGGGCGTGCGCCTGCCCTGGACCGTCGCCAGACATGGGATTGGGGGACGTGATGACCACGCGGATGTGTGCGGCGGTGGCCGTGTGTTGTGCGGCGGTGTGCGGGGCGCCGCTGGCGGGGTGTGACTCCGCCGATGAGGCGGCCCAGGCGCCGCCGGCGGATCCGCCGGCCGAGGCGCGACGCCCGGAGGCCCGGCCCTATGAGCGGGTCGATCTGACGCTGCGGCGCGCCGTCGACACCGACGGCCTGGACGCCCTGCTCGCGCCGCTGCTGCGCGGCGCCGGCACGGTCGAGCTGGCCGCGGGCGTCGACCTGTCCGTCGCGCTGGATCCCGCCACGGACAGCCTGCGCGTGGTCACGGTCCGGCTGGCCGCGAGCACCGGGGGCGAGGCCGACAGGCTGCTCCGGGTGCCGATGTCGGCCGCCTACCTGGACCTCTTCGCCGAGGCGAGCGCCCAGGGCCTGATGGCCACCGACGGGCAGGCCGCGCCGAGCCCCTTCGAGGTCACCTACGAGGTGATCTCGCCGAACGGCGGCGCGGTGTTCATGACCGTGCGGCCGGGCCGCTTCGAGGCGCGCCTGCGCTCAGCCGCGACCTCGCTGGACCCCGAGACGCTGTACGCCCCGCTGCCCGACGGGGACGCGCACGAGGTGGTGTCGGCCCAGATCCGCTACGGCATGGACTACCTGACCCTGCGCCAGCTGCTGCTCACGGCCTTCGACCCCGAGTCGTTGGGGGGCACCGACGACCTCTGCGGCGAGCTCAACGACTACGCCGTCAACGCGCCGCACGTCTGGTACGACATGTGTATCCGGGCCGACAACGTCGAGCTGCCGGTGAGCGTGGACGTTGATCTGCTCACCCGCGATGGCCGCCGGCTGCCCATCGCGCGCTCGCCGGGGGGCCTGCGCACCGCGATGCTCTGGATCTCGGGCCTCGATCGCGTGGCGGCGGCGCTGTCAGCCGACACGGGCGTCGAGGTGCCGGCGTCGGCCTTCGACTACCGCGACCCCGAGGTGCAGGGCGGCGCGATCTTCACCGCCTCGGCCGAGGACGGGCAGGTGGTGTTCGATCACCGGTCCATCACGCCGCCCAGCACGCTGCCCGATCTGGCCCCCGTGACCCGGCCCGTGCCGCGCCCCCTGGCGCCGGCGCCCGACGATCCGTGCGCGGACGCGGGCTCCGTGTCGGCGCCCGCGGGCACGCTGGTCATCGACGCCCGGCTGGACGCCCAGCTTGTCGAGTATGTGAACCTCACGCCGCCCGTGGCCGGGGCGGTGCGGGCGTCCATCTACCACGCCGAGGACGTGAGCATCACAGGCCCGTCGGCCGACGCCGTGGCCCTCGACACCTTCGCCATCGAGGGCGTGGCCCTGGGGACCGAGGCGCCCGAGGGCCGGCACGTCAGCCCGACGCTGCCTGCCGGCACGTACATGGTGCTGGGCTTCTTCGACGTCGACGGGGACGCTGACCTGGCGGACCCGCAGCCCATCCAGGGGGAGCCGGTGACGCTGCCGCTGCGGCGGATCGAGCTGCGCTGCGCCGAGCAGCCGTTCACCATGGTCTTCGACGCGCCGTTCCCGGGGTGAGGCGCGCAGGGCTGGCGCTGGCGTGGGTGCTGGCGGCGGTGGGGTGCGAGGGCGCGGCCCCCCCGACGGGGGCGTCCGGCCAGACCGCGGCCTCGCTCGCCCTCGGGGCCGACGGGCGGCTGTGGGTGGCGTCGCGGGATGACGACATGGTCGTTGGGCTCGATCCCACCACGCTGGCTGTGCAGGCGAGGGTGCCGGTCGCGGGCGAGCCCGGCCGCGTGCTCGCCATCGAGGGGGGGCTGGCGGTCATCGGGGCGCGGTCGACGGCCCTGACCCTGCTGGGGGCGAGCCCCCGGGTGGTCCGGCTGCCCTGCGGGGGGGCGACGGGGCTGGTCGGCCTGGGCGATCGCTTGTTCGTGGCCTGCCCCTTCGACGACCGGGTGGTCGAGGTCGACGCCATCGCCGGGCAGGTCAGCCGCGTGCTGGCGGCGCCCGGTCGCCCGACCGCTGTGGCCGTCGCGGGCGGCCGGCTGTGGGTCACGGCGTCACGGCTCGGCGTCCTGCGCCACGTGCCGCTGAGCGCGCTACCGTCCCCTGATCCGTGGACCCTCCAGCCGGTTGAGTGGCACGCCGAGGCCCTGCCGACGCGCCCCGGGCACGCGGCCGTCCAGCTCGACAGCCTGCACGTCGCCGGCGGGCGGCTGGTGGGCGCCTATCAGATCATGCAGCACGACGGAGACCGCGACCGCCCCCCCGAGGAGGGGGGCTACGGGCGCGTCGTCGATGCGCAGCCGCGCATCGAGCCGCGGGCCCTGGCGGACTGCGGCAGCGCATACGCCCGGTTCGACGGGGGCGTGCGCGCCCAGAGCGGGCCGTCGGCCGTCGCGCTGGACGCCGCCCGGGACCGGCTGTGGGTCGTGCACCGCGCCACCGGGCAGGTGGTGGTCTTCGGGTGCCGCCGCGGCGCCGCGCCGGCGCTGCTGCCCATCCTCGCGACCTTTCGGGTGGGGGACGGCGCCCGGGGGATCGTGCTGGACGGGGCCGGCGTCGCCTGGGTGGATGTCGCCTTCGACCACGCGGTGGCCCGGCTGGCCGTGGGTGAGCCGCCCCTCGCGCGGGCCCGGCCGGTGGACGCCAGCGCGCTGTCCGCCCACGCCCAGCTGAGGCGGCGGCTGTTCCACGACGCCCGCAACGTGCACCTCACGCCCAGCGGCGTCGTCACCTGTGCGACCTGCCACCCGGACGGTGGGGACGACGGGCTCGCCTGGTTCCTGCACACCCTGGACGTGCCCCGGAAGCTGCGGCGCACGCCGCCCGTGTGGGCGGCGCGGCCTGAGGTTCGGCCGCTGCACTGGGACGGCGAGTTCGTAGAGGCGGAGGCGCTGGTGAGCTCGACGCTGTCTGAGCTGTTGCAGGGCGACGGCCTGCTCGTGGATCCGGCGGCCATCGCCGCGTGGATGCGGTCGCGGCCGCCGCCCGTGCCCCGCCCGCTGTCACCGCGCGAGGCCGCGGCCGCTGAGCGCGGGCGCGGGGTCTTCGAGGCCTCGGGCTGCGCCGCGTGCCACAGCGGCGCCGCCTACACCGACGGGCTGGCCCACGCGGTGCTTTCCCCATCCGCGGACCCCGATGGCCGCCTGGACGCCGCCATCACGCCCGGCCTGGTGGCGACCCGGGCGCGGGCACCGTACTTCCACGACGGCCGCGCGCAGACGCTGGGCGACGTGCTCGACGCCCACGCGCCCCCGCTGGCGGCGTCGGCGCAGGCCGACCTGCTGGCCTTCCTCAGCGGGCTCTGACTCGGCGTCTCCCCCCAAGCCGGGCCTTGGGTCGAGTCTGCCGGCAGAGAGAAAAGATGATTGCTTTCAGCCACTTATGAAAAAGGTGATCACTTTGGCGTGACAGCCGCGCTGGCTGTCCGATGTACCCATGAGTGGGCAGCATCGGGCGACCGCGCAGATGGGCAGGCGACAGCGCTACTTCCCCAACGGCAGCACCG
>JAUHVS010000229.1 GCA_030424955.1 bacterium
GCTGGTGGCGCTGGTGCGCCGGGCCTCGGGCTCAGCCCCGCGCTCCCTGCTCGGGGGCTTCGTGGCGCTGGACCGCGACAGCACCGAGATCACGCAGCTCGCCGGGCCGCAGGCCTGGGACGTGCGCATGGTCATCGCGGTGATGACCCACGGCGAGAAGAAGGTGAAGTCGCGGCCGGGCATGGCCCACACCCGCGAGACGAGCCCGTACTACCAGCCCTGGGTCGAGGCACACCCCGCCGACATGGTGGCCGGCCGCGCGGCGCTGGCCACCCGGGATCTGGACGCCCTGGGCGCGGTGATGGAGCGCTCCACCATGCGCATGCACGCCTGCATGCTGGCGGCCGATCCACCCCTTCGCTACCTCACCGGGCGCACGCTGGACGCCCTGGACGCCGTGCAGGCCCTGCGAGACGACGGCGTGAGCGCGTGGGCCACCATGGACGCCGGGCCGCACGTGAAGGTGCTGTGCCACGCCGCCGACGCGGCGCAGGTCTACCAGGCGATGGTGGACGTGGTGGGCGTGGCCGAGGTGCTGGTCGCCCGCCCCGGCGCCGGCGCGCGGCTGGTGGGCGGCTGATCATGGCGCCCCTCGCGCCCGGTGGCGCGCCGTACGTGGTGCAGGTGCCGGGCAAGCTGATCTTGCTGGGTGAGTACGCGGTGCTGCGCGGCGCCCCCGCGCTGGTGGTGGCGGTGGATCGCTTCGCGACCTGCACCGTGACGCCGGCTGGGCGGGTGGCGATCTCGGGGGTGGGGCTGGGCAGCTTTGAGCCGGGGGATGGCGGCGACAGCCTGCCCTTCGCCCGCGCCGTGCTGGCGCAGGGGCCGCCCCCCGCGCCCGGGCACTACCGCATCGACACCCAGGCCTTTGGCGACGCCGACGCCCCCGGGGGCTGGACGAAGCTGGGGCTGGGCAGCAGCGCGGCCAGCACGGTGGCGCTGGCGCGCGCCGTCGATCCGCAGGCGGCGCCGGCGGCGATCTACCGCCGGGCCCAGGCCGCGCACCGGGCGGTTCAGGGCACGGGGAGCGGCGCCGACATCGCCGCGAGCGCGGCCGGCGGCGCCTTCGCCTACCAGTGGTGGGCCGATGGCGCGCAGGCCCCGGCAGGGGCGTGGGGGGCCGGTGACGGCGCGGGGCAGGTGACGCCGTTGGCCCACCGCCAGGCCGTGTGGGCTGCCTGGGCCGGCGCGCCAGCCAGCACCCCCGCGCTGGTGGGCCAGGTGCAGGCCTTCGGGGCGCGCCAGCCAGCCGCCCTGGCCGCGCGCTACGCCGATCTGGCGGCGGCGGCGGCCGCCGGCATCGCGGCGTGGGGGGCGGGAGACCGCGGCGCGCTGGTGCAGGCCGCCCGCGCCGGCGGGGCGGCGATGCAGGCGCTCGCGGCCGACAGCGGGGCGCCCCTCGTCGCGGCCGCCCACCTGACGCTGGCCCGGCTGGCCGCCGACGTGGGTGGGGCGTCCAAGCCCACGGGCGCCGGCGGCGGGGATCTGGCGTGGCTGATCGGCCCGGACGCGGACGCTGAGGCGCGGCTGGCGCAGACGGCGCAGGGGGCTGGGTTTCGGGTGTACCGCTTCGAGATCGCGGCCGAGGCGGCGGTGGGCCCGGCGCCCCCCTGACCGGCGGTCGCGGCGCTGCGGGTCGCTTGCATTCCATCAACGGCATCGGTCACAACCCCGTCACACACGTGGGGGAGTGACCATGCGGCGCACGCTGATCTGGTGGGGGGCCCTGGGCCTGTTCTTGATGGCCTGCGACGACGATCCGGCTGGGGGCGAGGGGACGCCGGCGGCGGATCGCGGGCCGCGGGTGGCGGCTGACGCTGGGGCCCGGCTCACCGACGCGCGGCCGATCGACGGACCCGACGCGCAGGGCGACGCCGGGCCGACCCCCGACGGCGCCGCCCCCGACGCCGGGCCCGCCCCCGACTGCGTGGCCGACGAGGACTGCGGCCCGGACGCCGTGTGCGACCGCGGCCGCTGCCTGGAGGGCACCCGCTGCGACGACGCCGGCGCCTGCCCGCCGGGCCGGATCTGCATCGCCGACGTGTGCATCGCCGATCCCCGCGCTGCCGGTGGGCTGGTGGTGGAGCCCGGCCGCATCCTGTTCCCCTTCGGCGAGGTCGCCGAGCAGGTGGTGCGTGGGGCCGTGCTGCGCAACGACGGCGACGACACGCTGCAGGTGGTGCGCTTCGAGTTCACCGGGGACGCGCAGTTCGATCTGGCGATGCCGCCCGCGCTGCCGCTGCGGCTGGTGCCGGGGCAGGCAGTGGACATCGGCGTGCGCTACACGGCCGATGACGCGCAGGACGACCAGGGCACGCTGCGGGTCCACGCCGACGTGGGCGGCGTGGCCGAGGTGCAGCTGGTGACCCAGCACAAGGTGGTGGGCGGCGCCGATCCCTGCCTGCAGGCGGTGCCCAACCGCCTCGACTTCGGCGCGGTGGCCCGCGGCGCGGATCGCACGCTGCCGTTCTCGCTGGTGAGCTGCGGCACCGTGCCGGTGACGGTGAACGCCATCCGCCGGGGCGCCAGCATCTTCGGCGCGCTGCCCGACACCTTCCAGCTGTCGGCGCCGCCGGCCTTCCCGCTGGTGATCCAGCCCGGCCAGCGCGTGCCCGTGGACGTGACGTACAGCCCCCGGCGCGCGGGCCTGGAGGCTGGCTACTGGGAGGTGTTCAACGACGATCCGGCCAACCCGCGGGTGCGCGTGGACGTCAGCGCGCTCGCGACGCCGCCGCCCCTGGGGGACGTGGCGCTGCACGTGCGGCTGAACTGGGACACCGATCTGACCGACGTGGATCTGCACCTGATCGGCCCCAACGGCCAGATGTGGACCTGCGACGGTGACTGCTACTTCTCGAACGGCAACCCGAACTGGGGCGATCCCAACGACTTCCGCGACGACCCCTTCCTGGACGTGGACGACGTGGATGGCTTCGGCCCCGAGAACATCAACCTCGAGGCGCCCAGCCCGGGCACCTACCGGGTGCTGGTGCACTACTGGGACGACCACGAGGGCTTCGAGCCCACCGCCACCGTCGAGGTGCTGGCCTTCGGCCAGGTGATCGGCCAGTACGGCCCCCAGCGCCTGAGCCGCATCGACGACGTGTGGGAGGTGGTCGAGCTGGACTGGCCCGGGCCGCAGCAGCGGGCCCTGGGGGCGGTCAACCGCCCCGCGCGCGGCAACCTGTGCGGCGGGTTCTGAGCGCGCGGCGGGTGGGCCCCCGCAGCGCCTGAGCGTCGAGCCCGCGCGCCCGGCCTGCTACGGTGAGCCGGCAGGCGCCGTGGGGGCCGCCGGCAGGGGGGCTGACATGCGCGACACGCTCTGCATCCGCGGCGGGCTGGTGTTCGACGGGACGGGCGCTGATCCCGTGCACGCCGACGTGGTGGTGGAGGCGGGCCGGGTGACCGCGGTGGGCTCGGGCGTGCCGGCGCCACCCGGCGCGCGCACCCTGGACGCCACGGGGCACTGGGTCACGCCGGGCTTCTTCGACAACCACACGCACTACGACGCCGAGGTGCTGGCCGCCCCGGGGCTCACCGAGTCGGTGCGCCACGGCGTGACCACGGTGCTGATGGGGTCGTGCTCGCTGGGCACCGTGTTGAGCGCGCCCGAGGACTGCGCCGATGTGTTCGCCCGGGTTGAGGCGCTGCCGCGGCCCTTCGTGCTCGACACCCTGACCCGCCACAAGACCTGGGGCACGCCGGCCGAGTACGCCGCGGCCCTCGACGCGCTGCCGCTGGGGCCGAACGTCGCCTGCTACCTGGGCCACTCCGATCTGCGGGTGGCCACGCTGGGCTTGGGGCCCGCCACCGAGGGGCGCGTGCGGCCCACCCGGGCGCAGCAGGCGGCCATGGAGGCCCACCTCGTGGCCGCGCTCGACGCGGGGTTTCTGGGCCTGTCGACCATGACCAACCCCTGGGACAAGGTGGGGGGCGAGCGCTTCCGCAGCCGTCGCCTGCCGAGCACCTACGCCACCTGGGGTGAGTACCGCCGATTTCACCGGATCCTGCGCGACCGGGGGGCGATCCTGCAGTCCGCGCCGAACATCACCACCAAGGTCAACGTGCTGCTGTTCCTGGCCGCCAGCGCCGGCTTTGGCGTGCGTAAGCCGCTCAAGACGGCGCTGATCACCGCCGCCGACGTGAAGGCCAACCCCAGCCTCGCCCGGGCGGTGACCGACGGCGTTCAGCTGGTCAACCGGGCCTGCGGCGCCAACGTGCGCTGGCAGTCGGTGCCGATGCCCTTCGAGGTCTACGCCGACGGGGTCGATCTGGTGGTGTTCGAGGAGTTCGGGGCGGGGGAGGCAGCCCTGCACCTGCAGGACCACCTGGCGCGGGTCGAGCTGTTTGAGGATCCCGCGTACCGACAGCGCTTCAAGCGCGAGTATGCCCGCCGGTTCGCGCCGCGGGTGTGGCACCGCGACCTGTACGACGCGCAGATCGTGGCCTGCCCGGACGCCTCGCTGGTGGGCGAGAGCCTGGGCGCGGTGGCCGACGCCCGCGGCGTGCACCCGGTGGACGGGTTCTTGGACCTGGTCATCGAGCACGGCGCGGCGCTGCGCTGGCGCACCACCATCGCCAACCACCGCGCGCCCCAGCTCGCCCGGCTCTCGGCCCACCCGGCGGTGCAGGTGGGCTTCGCCGACTCGGGGGCCCACATCCGCAACATGGCCTTCTACGACTTCCCGCTGCACTGGCTGCGGATCGCGAAGGGCGCCATCGACGCCGGCGCGCCCCTGATGACGCTCGGCCAGGCGGTGGCCCGGGTGACCGGTGAGCAGGCCGGGTGGTATGGGCTGGACGCCGGGCACCTGCGGGTAGGGGATCGGGCCGACATCGCGGTGGTGAATCCGGCGCGGCTCGACGCCGAGCTGGACGCCTACCACGAGGCGCCCATGCCCGGCGTGCCGGGCCTTGACCGGATGGTCAAGCGCAACCACGCAGTGGCCGCGACGGTCATCGGCGGGGCCGTGGTGTACCAGGGCGGGGCGTTCACCGAGGGCTTTGGTACGGCGCGGGGCCACGGCCGCTTCCTGCGGGCGGGGGTTGAGGGTGCGCCGCGGGCGGCCGACGGCTGACCCGAAGGTCGAGCCGCGCTGTGGAACTCGGTGCACACCGCGAGCGATCGCCGCAGGCGGGCCTGGGGCGCCCCCTTGAGTGGCTGGTGATGTCTGTAAAATCAGGGGGTTATCAAAAAAGCGGATCACTTTACCGTGACAGCCGCGCTGGCTGTCCGATGTACCCATGAGTGGGCAGCACCGGGCGACCGCGCAGATGGGCAGGCGACAGCGCTACTTCCCCAACGGCAGCACCGTCGAGGTGATGGCGCGCACCCACCGCGCGACGCGGCTGCTGCGCCCGTCGGCGGCGAGCAACGCGCTGTTCGTGGGGGTGATCGGCGAGGCCCTGCGGCGGTTCGGCGACTGGATCCAGGTGCACGACATCGGCGGCCTGTCGACGCACTACCACAAGGCGCTGACGCTCGCGTGCCAAGCCGCCTTCGAGGCCTACATGCAGTTCGTGCAGAGCCAGCTGGCCGTGAAGCTGGGCCTGGAGGTGGACTGGCAGGCCAAGCTGTGGGGCGGCCGGTACTCGGCGGGGGTCGTCTGCGAGAGCGCGCAGCCGTTGCGGCGGGACTACATCTGGGGACAGGGCCTGCCGGAGCGTCTGTTTGAGAGCCCGCTGGACAACCCCTGCGTGAACTCCATCAGCGCGCTGGCCGCGGGCGAGTTTGCGCTGAAGGGGGTGTGGATCAGCAAGACGCGGCTCTCCGAGGCCGGGGTCGACTGGCACGACCATGAGCGGCGGGCGGCCTTCGAGGAGCCCCGGGAGGTGCCGCTGCACCCGTGGCCAATGGACCGGGGCAAGTCGCGGGCGCAGCGGCAGGCGGACGCGATCGAGGGGGCTGCGCGGCTGACGGCGGCGCAGGCGAAGGCCCGCGGCCGCCGGCGGGTGTTTGGGGCCGACCGCATGCGGGCGGTGCACCCGCACACGCGGACGAAGAATCCGCAGATCGGGACGGGCTGCCCATTGGTGTGGGGCACGGCGGAGGAGGAGGCCACCTTCAAGGCGGCGTACGCGGCGGAGATCGAGAAGCGCGACCGCCTGATGGACGATCTGGTGGCCGGCCTGAACCCCGAGGCGTGGCCCGAGGGCTTGGCCATGCACAGCGTGCTGCGGGTGGCCCTGCGGCGGCGGACGGCGCAGGCGGCGAAGATCCGGGCAAACCTGAAGGCCGCGGGCCTTGAGCACCTTGCCGAAGAGGCAGCGGCCGGCTGGCCGGCGCTGACGCGGTGGGTCGAGCCGATGCCCGTGGTGGCGCCGTTCGTGCCGCCTGCGGTGACCTGGACCCGGCGGATGGTACGCAGGCAGCGGCCGCGGGGTGAGCGTGTGCGGCTGCGGGCCCGACGCCGGGCGACGGCGGGGCGGTGGGCTGACCGGCGGGCGAGGCAGCGGCAGCGCCGGGCGCGGTCGCGGTTGGCGCGGCGGGCGACCCAGGTGGTGCGGGTGGTGCGGTGGTTTCAAGTGTCGGCCGCGGGGGCGGGCCTACGGCCGGTCCGGGTGCTGGTCTGGCGGCCGGTCGATGGGCGGGCGGCGGAGGATGGGGACGGGGCCGCCGACGCTTGAGGTGCGTCCTGTGTGGCCTCCTGCTCCGATTTCACGTCGTGCTGCGCCCCCGCGCCGACGCCTACGTGCGCCCACCGACAGGCGTATCCCATCGAAACTGAGAGGATCTCCGGTCTGGGCCGAGCGCACTTGGGTCTCCAGGAAAGGACCTGGCACCGGCTCAGGCTCAGCCAGAGCTTCACCAGAACTCCGACTGACCCCTTTAATCGAGCGTGAGCTCCCAAGAAGGACCTGGCACCAGAGCTTCTACGCCTGCCACCCGGCGTCTCCTGTGCCGAGGATCAGACACAAGAAGGACCTGGCACCAGAGCTTCAGCACCAGAGCTTCAGTCGGCCAGCGACACCCTCAGCGGATCGTCCGAGCCAGCCGGAAGCCGAGGTTCTCAAACAGGTTGACTGGGTGGGCCCCGTAGCGTTCCGTGACCAGCAACTGGCTGGCACCGCCACGCCAGCTCCCGCCGCGGATCACTCGGCCCTCGAAGGGATCCAGCTGAGCGCTGCCGTCTGTCGGCGCGTCGGCGTAGGGCCCGAAGCCGTCCTCGGCCCACTCCTCCAGGTTGCCCGCCAGATCGCACACCCCCTGCGGGGTGTGGCCCAGGGGCCGGGCGCACACGGGCAGGGGCCCGAGGGTGCCGCAGCCGTCGCCGTCCACCGGCCCCTCGTCCATCACCGCGCGCTCGCAGGTCGCGGGCGCGTCGCCCCACGGGTAGCGGCGGTCCTGGCCCCCCGCCTTCGCGGCGAACTCCCACTCCGCCTCAGTGGGCAGCCGGTAGCCCGCGCACGTGACGCCCACGGCCTCGACCCCCGTGCACTCGAAGCCGTCGCCGATGAGGCGGTCGTTGCACCCGATCAGCCGGTAGCACGGGGCCACGCCCTCGGCCGCAGAGCGGGCGTTGGCGAAGGCGGCGGCGTCGAACCAGTTCACCCAGTCGGCCGGGCAGTCCGCAGCCTCGCAGCGGGACCGGCCCGGATCACGCCCGACCAGGGCCAACCACTCGCCCCGGGTGACCTCGGTCGTCTTGAGCCAGAAGGCGTGGGCGATGGTGACCGCCCGCGGGCCGTCGGACTCGCGGGTTGGCTCATCGACCAGGCTGTCCATCGTAAAGGGCCCGCCCTCGAAGGCGACGAACCCCGGCGGGTCGATCCTCATGTCCACCGCCGCGTCCACGCCCTGGTCGAGGGCGGCGTCCGCTGCCCCGCCCGCGCCGCCGCCGACCGCGCAGCCCACCAGCCCCACGCACGCGGCGGCCAGCGCCCACCGGCTGAGCCGCGCCATCGCCCGCTGTCCGTCTTGCCTCATCTTCGCCTCGCCCATCGTCTACAGGGTCGCTCTCTTCGCCAACGGTGCGCGTCACACGGCCAGCGTTCGCAGCCCGCCCGAGGCTGCCCGTTGCCGAACAGGGTGGGCCGCCCGGGCGGCCGGGGCAACGTTGCCCGTTCGGGCGGGCTGCGCGCGACCGCGAGGCTCATCAGAGGGCCCGCCGCCCGGACGGCCACACCCAGCAACCCCACCGCCCCCCCCGGCGTCCAACCGGCCCACCGCACGCGAGGTCTCGATGGTCGCCCCTGAACGCTGGCTGAAATCCTGGGAGGCGGGCCGCATCGGCTTCCAC
>JAUHVS010000230.1 GCA_030424955.1 bacterium
GAAGGCGGAGCGCAGGGCCCGCAAGGCCAACCGGCTGAGCGAGCGCGCCGCGCAGGCCGCCGAGCAGCTCAGCGCGCTCCGCGACCGGCTCGCCCGCCGCTGAGTCTGAGCGCACGGGCCGTCCGCTCGGGCCGCCGGCCCGCGGCGTCGGCCCACCGCCTCCCCGCTGATCCGACCTCACCCCAGGAGATTCCCATGCGCACGTTGTTCCAGGGCCCCCTGTGGGCCGGCCTGCTGATCACCGCCACGGCCTGTGGCGGCGCCCCGGCGCCCATGCCCAGCCTCGCGCCGGCCGCAGAGGCGCCGGCGGCGGCGCCGGCCACCCCCATGTGGGCCAGCGCCGAGCGGCTGTCCACCGAGTGTGACGCCGCGCTCAAGACCGCGCAGACCCTGCGAGACGGGCTCGTGGCCGAGGCGGGCGCCCGCACCTGGGAGAACACCCTCGATCCCTTCAACCGCATGTTCCTGGCCCTCGACACCGCGGGCGGCGTGGCGGCGGTGGCGGGCGCCATGAGCCCCGAGAAGGCCGTGCGGGAGGCCGCCGAGGGCTGTGAGCAGCGCCTCAGCAAGTTCACCAGCGACGCGGGGCTCGACCCGGCGCTCTACGCCGCCGTGGCCGCCCTCAAGCCCCAGCGCTCGGCGCGCGGCCCCCAGGGCGAGCGCTTCTTCGACAAGATCATGCGCGACTTCCGCCGCGCGGGCGTGGATCGCGACGCCGCCACCCGCGAGCGCCTGGGCGCCATCGAGGCCGAGCTGGTGAAGCTGGGCCAGGACTACGGCCGCAGCGTGCGCGAGGACGTGCGGGCCATCGAGCTCGACGACGCCAGCGCCCTCGAGGGCCTGCCCGAGGACTTCATCAAGGCCCACGCGCCGGGCGAGGACGGCAAGATCCGCATCACCACCGACTACCCCGACTTCTACCCCTTCGAGCGCTACTCGAAGGACGCCGCGCAGCGGCAGGCCCTGTACCGCAAGTTCATCAACCGCGGCTTCCCGGCCAACCAGAAGACGCTGCAGCAGATCCTCACCCTGCGCGAAGAGAAGGCGAAGCTGCTCGGCTTCGACACCTGGGCCGCCTACAACGCCGAAGACAAGATGGTGAAGACCGCGGCGCGCATCGGCGAGTTCATCGAGCAGCTCGCCGCCATCGTGCGGCCCGTGGCCGACGCCGACCTCAAGGTGCTGCTGGCCCGCAAGCGCCAGGACGACCCCAAGGCCGAGCGCATCGAGACCTGGGACCGGTTCTTCTACGCCAGCAAGGTGCGCGAGGAGCAGTACGCCTTCGACGCCCGCACGGTGCGCCCGTACTTCAGCTTCCCCAAGGTCAAGGCGGGGCTCTTCGCGCTGTACGGCGAGCTGTTCGGCCTGCGCTTCGAGCGCCTGCCCGAGGCGCCCACCTGGGATCCGAGCGTCGAGGCCTGGGCCATGTACGTCGAGGACGAGCTGGCCGGCACCTTCTACCTCGACATGCACCCCCGCGAGGGCAAGTACAAGCACGCGGCGGTGTTCCCGATGCAGGTCGGGCTGGCCGACGGCCGCGAGCCCCGCGCCACGCTGGTGTGCAACTTCCCCGATCCCAGCAAGGACCCCAAGGCGCTCATGGAGCACCAGCAGGTGGTGACCTTCTTCCACGAGTTCGGCCACCTGGTGCACCACCTGCTCGCCCGCAAGAGCGACTACTTCAACCTGGGCGGGATCAACGTCGAGTGGGACTTCGCCGAGGTGCCCAGCCAGCTGCTCGAGGAGTGGGCCTGGGACGTGGGCGTGCTGCAGCGCTTCGCCAAGCACGTCGACACCGGCGAGCCGATCCCCGCAGAGCTGGTGGCCCGCATGGTGGCCGCCAAGGAGTTCGGCAAGGGCGTGGCCACCATGCGCCAGCTGTTCTACGCGGCCTACAGCTACTTCGCCCACGCCCGCAGCCCCAAGGGCCTCGACCTCGACGCCTTCAGCGACGAGATGTACGCGAAGTTCAGCCCGTACCCGGCCGTGCCCGACAGCCACATCTTCGCGAGCTTCGGCCACCTCGTGGGCTACAGCTCCATGTACTACACGTACCAGTGGTCGCTGGTCATCGCGAAGGACCTCTTCACCCAGTTCGAGGGCAAGCTCCTCGACGCGGCGCAGGCGCGGAAGTACCGCACCCTGATCCTGGAGCCGGGGGGCGGCCGCGACGCCGCCGACATGGTCTCCGACTTCCTCGAGCGGCCCTACGGCATGGACGCCTACAAGGCCTGGATCACGAAGCCGGCCGTGCAGGTGACGCCGGCGGCGGAGTAGCCAGCCGCGGCGCAGCCAGCGCCCCGCTTGGGGCCTCGGGCTGAGCCGGCGCGGGCACCCGGGGGTCCAGGTGGTGCCGCAGGATGCGGGCGATGAAGGCGGCCCCCACGCCCAGCACCACGCCCCAGGCGGGCGGGGCTGCGAGCCCCGTCCCGGTCACCAGGTACACGCTCACGCCCACCGCGAAGGCCGTGGCGCCGGTGACCCAGCGCAGCGACGGCGCCCACGCCCCCACCAGCGCGCCGATGCCCAGCATCCACAGCACATCCAGCAGGGTGGGCACCCACGGCGCGGTGCCGTTGAGGGTGTGGATGCGCGCCCAGCCGTGGGCGATGCTGGGCCCCAGCCCGCAGCGCACCTCGCCGTCGAAGCCCACGCACAGGCCGTCGTGTCCCGGCCGCAGCGAGATCCGGTGGTGCCCGGGCACCAGCGCGCCCTGCCAGCGCAGGGGCGTGTGGCCAAAGCCCAGGTGGGTGCCCCGGTCGCCCACGGTCAGGCGCAGGCCGTCGCGGTACTGGCCCACCCGCAGCACGGTGCGGCCCTCGGCGCCCAGGATCTGCGCGATGTGGCGGCCCCGGTCGGGGCGCTCCTTGACGGTGAGCGACATCCGCAGCGGGGCGCCGTCCTTGAACAGCTGTGACAGCGGCTCGCTGCGCTGACCCGCGGGCACCCGCAGCGGCCCCACGGTGAGGCGGTGCACGGCGCCCAGCCAGCGCCCCCGCGAGTTCGGGGGCCGCAGGCGCACGGCGTACGGACCGGGCAGCACCGCGGGCTCCGCCAGCCAGGCCAGCCCCACCAGCCCGGCCAGCACGAGGGCCAGCGCGGCCCCTGCGACCCGGCGGCTCGGCGGGGCGGCCAGCCACGGCAGCAGCGCGCCGCCCAGCGCGGTCCCCAGGCCGTTGGTCACGACGTCGAGGGGGTTGGGGTAGCGCCCCGGGATCCAGTGCTGGAGGATCTCGACCAGGGCCGACAGCAGCACCCCGCTCAGCACCGCCCGCCACCGCGCGACCCGGGCCATGGCCAGGCCCACCCCGATGGGCAGGAACAAGATGACGTTGGCCAGCCGGTCGGCCGCGGCCGACGGATCGAGCTGCGTGCGGGCGCCCGTCACGGGCTGGGGGCGCAGGGTCGCCACGATCACCAGCGCCGCGCCGACGCCGGCGATCCACCAGCCGAGCTGACGGGCGCGACGGCTCACAGGCGAGCGCGCTCGGTCGGGGCGGGGGCGGGCAGCGGCACCGGGCACACGTCAGCAGGGGGAGAGGCCAGACGACCTCAGGGGGCGGGGAGCATACCGCAGCCGGCGCCCGCCGTCGCGGGGTGCGCGCAGGCTCAGGCGGCGCGGGCGGCCTGGGGGTACAGGGGCAGCAGCTCGACGCCGGCGCGCAGATCGGCCGTGGTGCGGTAGCGGCCCGACAGGTCGATGCGGGCGTAGGTCTTGCGGCCGTCGAACAGCCCGAAGGAGGTCGACAGGCACACCGTGTGGCGGTCCGCCACCTCCACCCCGGCGTCCACCACGTCGTGGCCGTGGATGACCACGCCGCCGTCGAGGCCCAGCGAGGCCAGCAGGCCTTGGGCCTGCGCCTCGGTGCTGTGCCGCGACCAGAGCAGGGCGCCCAGGGTGCCGGCGGCGAACATGCGGAACAGGTCGACGTCGGCGAAGCCCTCGTAGCGCAGCCGCTCGTAGGCGGCGAGGTCGGGCTCGTGGGCCGAGGGCGAGCCGTGCACCAGGGCCACGCCGCAGGGCGCCACGGCGATGAGGGGGAACTCCCGCAGGAAGCTGTGCATGCGGGGCACGTCCGCGCCCAGGGCGGCGTCCAGCACGGCGGCCTCGTCGGGGTAGAACTTGGGCACGGGCGGCCCGCCGATGTGGGCGTGCTCGTGGTTGCCCAGCAGGCTGAAGGTGCGGGCCTCGCGGGTGAAGCGCTCGAAGTCCCGCAGCAGCTCGGCCGACTCGTCGTGGTAGGGCGTGCCCAGGTGCGGCGGCCAGGCGCCGGGGCGCAGCAGATCGGGGGAAGGGCCGTGCACCAGATCGCCGCAGAAGGCGAGGATGGGATCGTTCCCGGCGCGGGCCTCGGCGGCGTAGATGGCCTTCAGGCGCTCGTAGTCCGCGCGGTTGCCCTGCAGGTCGGTGGAGACGATGAGCGTGCCGCTGCTGGGCAGGTGGGCCACCCGCCGGTTCCACACTTGGGGGCCAAGGGCTCGGGTCGAGCCGGCGTCACGCACGGGGCACCTCCCAGCGGCAGACTGAATCATCATCGGCGCATCAGACAGCGGAGCCTTTGCAGCCCGGGTCGGCCGGGACATGAGTATCCAGCCAGCCTCACAAAAGTAAAGCCAGCCGCGCGCCCAGACATCGAAATCTCAGCGCTCGCCTGCTACGCTCTCAACATACTTTTCCTGTGCATTGGGGTGTCGAGATGGAGGGGACCACCTGGACGCGTGCCGGGGCGCCGTGGGCGCTCGCGCTGGGCATGGCGCTCGCGCTGCTGGCCTGCGACGACGTCGATGATCGCGTGGGCGCCCTCGACCTGGGGGGCCGGCTCGACGCCGCTCAGCAGGACGGGGGGCAGGGCCGCGCGGATCAGGGCGGCGGCGCGGACGGCGGGGGCGCCGACGGCGGCGGCGCGGACGCGCGCCCGGTGCTCGACGGCCAGGTGCCTGCAGACAGCGGGCCCCCGGCCGACGGTGGCCCCCCGGCGGACGCGGCGCCCCCCGTGGACGGCGGGGCCGACGCCGGCCCGGACGCCCAGGCGGGCTGCGGCCGCCCCGAGGACTGCGGCCCCGACCAGACCTGCGGCCCGGACGGCCAGTGCATCGCCCGCTGCGCGCCCGGCGGCTGCGAGGCGGGGAGCCACTGCGGTGCCACCTGGTGGTGTGAGCCCGGTGGCTGTGCGGTCGACCTCGACTGCGCGCCCGGCAGCTGGTGCCCCGCCGACGGGGTCTGCGAGGCCGGCTGCCGGCAGGCCCCCGACGACTGCGGCGCGGGCCAGCGCTGCGACGGCGAGCACGTGTGCGTGCCCGTGGGCGCCTGCGAGGCGGGGGCGCCCTGCGACACCGGCGCCCAGGGGGACTGCGCGGCGGGCCTCACCGAGTGTGGGGCCGACGGCGAGGTCGTCTGCGCCCCCCAGGCGGTCGCGGGCGACGAGCGCTGCGGGGGGGGCGACGAGGACTGCGACGGCCAGACCGACGAGGGCTTCGCCGTAGGCGGGCCGTGCACCGTGGGCCAGGGGGCCTGCCGGGTCGCCGGCGAGCAGGCCTGCGACGGCGACGGCGCGGTGGCCTGCGCCCCGCTGGCCGTGGCCGCCGAGCCGACGCCCGAGCGCTGCAACGGCGCCGACGACGACTGCGACGGCGAGGTGGACGAGGCCTTTGCCGATCTGGGCACCGCCTGCACCGTGGGCGTGGGCGGCTGCGCCCAGGCCGGCGCCGTGGTCTGCACCGAGGCGGGGGGGACCCGCTGTGACGCCGTCGCGGCGGCCCCGGGCGAAGAGATCTGCAACGGCGTCGACGACGACTGCGACGGCACGGTCGACGAGATGGCCGGCGGCGGCGTGATGAACGAGCGCTGCTACTCGGGGCCCGAGGGCACCCGCGGCGTGGGGGCCGGCCGCGCCGGCACCCGCTGCTGCGCCGACGGCGCCTGGGGCGCCTGCCAGGGCGAGGTCGTGCCGGCCGACGAGACCTGCAACAACGTCGACGACGACTGCAACCGCCTGGTGGACGACGACCAGGGCGCCGAGCTCGCCCGGGCCTGCTACAGCGGCCCCGCCGGCACCGAGGGCGTCGGCCGCTGCGTGGCTGGCCGCCAGGTGTGCGCCTTCGGCCAGTGGGACGCCTGCGAGGGCGAGGTCGCCCCGGCCGTCGAGATCTGCGACCAGGTCGACAACGACTGCGACGGCGCCGTCGACAACGGCCTGGTGGGGGGCTGCGCCTGCGACGCAGGCGCCGAGCGGCCCTGCTACAGCGGCCCCGACGGCACCGCGGGCGTCGGCGTGTGCGTCGCCGGCACCCAGACCTGCCTGCCCGACGGCAGCGGGTGGGGCGCCTGCGGCGGCGAGATCACCCCCGAGGCCGAGCGCTGCGACGGCCTCGACAACGACTGCAACGGCGCGGCGGACGACGCCGTGCCCGGGCTGGGCGACGCCTGCACCCTGGGCGTGGGCGAGTGCGCCCGGGCGGGGCAGAACGCCTGCGATCCCGCCGGCGGGCTGCGCTGCGTGGCCGAGCTCGTGGCCCCCGAGGCCGAGCGCTGCGATGGCCTCGACAACGACTGCGACGGCAGCGCCGACGAGGTGTTCCCGGTGGGCGAGGCCTGCGCCGACGGCGCGGGCGCCTGCGCGCGCGCTGGCACCACGGTCTGCGACGACGCGGGCCGGGTGGTGTGCGACGCCGCCGCGGGCGCGCCGGGCGACGAGATCTGCAACGGCGTGGACGACGACTGCGACGGGGGCACCGACGAGGGCTTCCGGGTGGGCCTGGCCTGCGCGGCGGGCGAGGGCGCCTGCCGGGCCGAGGGCGTGTTCGCCTGTGGCCCCGACGGCGAGGCCCTGTGCGACGCCGCCCTGGGCGCGCCGAGCGACGAGATCTGCAACGGCGTGGACGACGACTGCGACGGCGTCATCGACGACGGCCTGGGCCTCGACGAGGCCTGCGCCGTGGGCGTGGGCGCCTGCGAGCGCGCCGGCGTGCGCATCTGCGGGCCCGACGGCGGGACCACCTGCTCCGCAGTTGCCGGCGCGCCGGGCATCGAGCAGTGCAACGGCCGCGATGACGACTGCGACGGCGTGGTGGACGAGGACACCGGCCGCGCCCAGTGCGGCCAGGGCATCTGCGCCCGCGACCTGCCGGCCTGCACCGACGGGCGCCCCACCGCCTGCAACCCCCTCGCGGGCGCGCAGGACCAAGAGCTGTGCAACGGCCTCGATGACGACTGTGACGGCCAGACCGACGAGGCCACCGCCGGCGACGGCCTGGCCTGCGGCAGCGGCGTCGGCGCCTGCCAGCGCCCCGGCGTGGCGGCCTGTGTCGACGGCGCCCTGCGCTGCGACGCCGAGCCCGGCGCCCCGGCGGCCGAGACCTGCAACGGCGACGACGACGACTGCGACGGCCTCACCGACGAGGCCGCGGTCGATCCCGACGAGCCCTGCACCGTGGGGGTGGGCGCCTGTGCGCAGCCCGGCGCGCCGGCCTGCGTGAACGGCGAGGCCCTCTGCCTGGGCGATCCGGGGGCCCCCGGCGCCGAGGTCTGCAACGGCGCCGACGACGACTGCGACGGCCAGACCGACGAGGGCTTCGGCGGCGAGCTCTGCGGCCTGGGCCAGTGCCAGCGCCTGCTCGCCGCCTGCGACGGCGGCCAGCCGCCCGCCTGCGATCCGCTGGCTGGCGCTGAGCCCGAGCGCTGCGACGGCGTCGACAACGACTGCGACGGCGTGGTGGACGAGGATCCGGCGGGCGTGGGTGTGGACTGCCAGGCGGGCCAGGGCATCTGCCGCGCGGCGGGCGTGACGGTGTGCGTGGCCGGCCGCCTCACCTGCGGCGCCGGCGTGGGCGAGCCCGCGCCCGAGACCTGCAACGGCCTCGACGATGACTGCGATGGCCGCGCCGATGAGGCCGCCGTGGACGCTGGCGGGGCCTGCACGGCCGGCACCGGCGCCTGCGCCGCCGCGGGCGCCCTGCGCTGCGTCGACAGCCGGCTGGTGTGTGACGCCGCGCCCGGCGCGCCCGACGCCGAGGCCTGCAACGGCAGCGACGACGACTGCGACGGCAGCACCGACGAGGGCCTGGGGACGGTGCGCTGTGGCGAGGGCCTCTGCCAGCGCGACCTGCCCGCCTGCGTGGCCGGCCAGCCGCCGGTGTGTGATCCGGTGGCCGGCGCCCAGCCCGAGCAGTGCAACGGCGCCGATGACGACTGCGACGGCGTCGTGGACGAGGCGCCCGTGGACGTGGGCGGCGCCTGCCAG
>JAUHVS010000893.1 GCA_030424955.1 bacterium
TACACCGGATGACCCCCTCTTGGCCTGGGTGGCCGACACCTGTGGCGCGACCTCAGCCGCGGCCGGGCGGCGCATCCAGGCGCTGTGGAGCGGCTACGGTGAGATCCGCCGGGTGCACCTGCGTGGCGGCCCCGCGGAGACCGTGGTCGTCAAGTGGGTGCGCCCGCCCTCGGACGCCGCCCACCCCCGCGGATGGGCCACGGACCGCTCACACCAGCGCAAGCTGCGGTCCTACGCCGTGGAGCGCCGGTTCTACGCCGACTTCCCGCCGCAGACGCACGCCGGGTGCCGGGTGCCGACCTGCTTGGGCACAACCGTGGGCGAGTTCGGTCAGGCGTTCATCCTCGAAGACCTGGACGCAGCCGGCTTCGCCCGTCGGTTCAGGGGCGAGCCTCGCCAGCTGTCGTCGGCGCTGGCCTGGTTGGCGGCCTTTCACGCCACGCTCTTGGGCGTCGCGCCCGACGGGCTCTGGGCGGAGGGCGCCTATTGGCACCTGGCCACCCGGCCCGATGAGCTGGCCGCCACAACGGATCCGCGGCTGAAGGCGGCGGCCGCGCAGCTCGACGCGCGGCTGGCCGGCGCCCGATACCGCACGCTGATCCACGGCGACGCCAAGGTGGCCAACCTGTGCTTCTCCGCGGACGACCGCGCCGTCGCTGCGGTCGACTTTCAGTACGTCGGGGGCGGCTGCGGCATGAAGGACCTGGCCTACCTGCTCAGCAGCAGCCTCAGCGAGGCCGAGCTGATGGTGCAGGCTGACCGGCACGTCGACGCCTACTTCGGCCACCTGCGCCGCGCGCTGGCCGGTCGGGCGATCGACGCCGACGCACTGGAGGCCGAGTGGCGCGCGCTCTACCCGGTGGCCTGGGCCGACTTCGCCCGCTTCCTGTCGGGCTGGGCCCCGGGCCACTGGAAGCTGCACGGGTATACCGCCGAGCGCGTTGACGAGGCGCTGCGAAGCCTCGGCTGATGCACTCCGTGGCCGCGGGGCGGCCCCACGCTCGCGGCTGATGCGCCGAGGTCCCTGGTTGGGCGAGCAGGGTTGGCTGGGGGCCCCGCTCGGTGTCTCGGCGCGCTGCGGACCTCGACTCGTTGCGGACCACCGTGGCCACGGAGCCCGAACCGGCCCTCGGCCTAACCCCCTGATCACGCACGTGAACTGAGAAAATGGTGACGATTTGCGCAACAGGCGCGGCGTTTGTCCGATGGACCCAGTAGGCCCCCTGCACGCTGGACCGCGCCATGCTCTGCCCGCTTCACCGAGACGCCCGCCCAGGCGAGCCCGTCAACGACACCCCGGTACCTGCCCGAGACACCGAGCGCCGGCACCGGGGCCGCCACATCCTGCCCAACACGTGGCAGCTGTGTACCAGCCGCACCATCGAGGGCCGCTACGACTTCAGCGAGTTCACAGAGCACGACGTCAAGCGG
>JAUHVS010000231.1 GCA_030424955.1 bacterium
GTGCTGAAGGGCCTGACCCTGGCCTACACCTTCGGCGCGGTGCGGTTCTTCCACACCCACACCACGGGCAGCACCCTCCAGACCCGCAACGGCGCGACGGCCGGGCCGGTCAGCCCGTTCTTCTCGGCGGCCGCCAACGACTTCCAGAACAGCGGGGTGCGCAACGTGCGCATCCGCATCATGCACACCGGCTTCGTCGGGCTGCAGATCCTGAACTGGCTGAGCGTGGGCGGCAGCGTCACCGCGATGCACGACTTCCTGTACCCGAGCATCGACGTGAACCCGCAGGACAGCCAGGCCATCGACATCGGCGCGCGGGACGCGATCTTCTATTCGACCGAGGTGGCCTTCCAGCCCTTCGACGCGGTGGGGCTGGCGCTGGTGGCGAACACCTTCAACCCCCAGCTCCACCCGGATCCTGACAAGACCTATTACACCCCGTTTTTCAACCGTTTCACGAACCTTCTGGCGCAGGTGCGCCTGAACGTCGGCGCGCTGCTTTGAGCGGGCGACTCTGGAGAGGTAGGACGAGCGACGTGAGCACGAAGCATCTTCTGTTCCCCGTCCTCGCGGCGCTGGCGACCCTCGCCGGCTGCGCTGAGGAACGGCCCCCCATCAACCGCGTGCAGCCCTTCGCCCTCGAGAAGAGCTTCTTCGTGGGTGACGACCTGACCGACCCCCGGGACGACCCGGAGTTCTGGACCCAGGCGACCCTCATCGACGTCGGCTACGGCGCCTCGCAGGACGGCCTCTTCACCAGCACCTATGCGCAGCCCATGTCGCGCATCAAGTGGCAGGTGACCGAGGACATGCTCATCGGGCGCATCGCCTACGAGCGCATCGAGGGCACCGATGGCAAGGGCGTCGGCGGCCCCGTCAACGACGGCATCGTCGCCGTGGCGTTCCGCATCGAGTCGCACTTCGACATCATCAACAGCTACAACCCCACCACGGGCGAGAAGCTCAACATCATCGACGAGAACGCCTCGGACCGCCCCTGGTACGAGCGCACCTACTTCCGCGTCGACTTCAGCCAGAACCTCTCCACCGACAACTACGACTTCGACACCCTGTCGATGGTCGGCATCTTCGGCGGCGTGACCTACGAGGCGATGAAGTACGACGTGACGGATCCCGCCGATCCGCACGCGCCCGTGTTCGACGTGGGCACCGGCTACTTCGACATCACCAGCAAGGCCTTCGCGAAGCCCCAGGTCATCGACCTGAGCCACCTCGGCTGGGGCATCGACGCCTTCCCGGCGTGCTTCCTGGACCCCGACTTCATGGGCGGCACGGGCCCGTCGGCGCAGTGCAGCCCCGTCGAGCTGACCATCCGGCACTCCTTCCGCCGGGTCGAGGACACCGACTTCGAGCCCCAGGACTGGGACGGCTTCCGCTTCCAGGCCTACGGCGCGTTCACCGCCGAGCGCAACGGCTACGCCCGCAACTACGGCATGAGCGACGACCTGTGGCACCGCTTCATCGCCCGCTACGACATCTGGGCGCGCAGCCACTACTACGCCAACCCCGAGGAGATGACGGGCTTCGTCGCCTGCTACACCCCCGAGACCACGCCCTTCGGTGCGGATCCGCACCGCGATGAGGACGGCGACGGCACCGAGGACGAGTGCGCGGCGGTGGGCAACGGCTCGCGCTGCGACACCTTCCGCCAGCGCTGCACGCTGCCCTTCATGCAGCGCACGCCGAACCCGGTCATCTGGCACTACACCAACGAGAGCGACCTCGAGTACTTCGACGCCTCGCGCCTGTCGACCCACGACTGGGACGTCGCCCTGCGCCTGGCCGTGAACTCGGCCAAGTACGCCGAGTGCACCCGCCTGGGCGGCAGCAAGGAGAGCTGCGTCGAGCAGTTCCCCGTGCACTTCGGTCAGCAGGACGAGAACGAGGACACCGTGCGCCTGGCCCTCGAGGTCAAGGACTGCCAGGAGGGCCGCGCGTACGCCGGCCAGGACTGCATGGCCCTGGCCGACACCCTCGGCGCCCAGCGGGGCTACAGCGCCGCGGTCATCGAGCTCGCCAAGATGAGCCCGATGGTGGTGCTGTGCCACAGCCCGGTGGCGGCCAACGACCCCGCCGAGTGTGGCGACAAGCGGCTGCCCGAGGGCATCGATCCCGCCGACTGCCGCGACGCCTGGACCGATCCTGAGGGCGAGCTGGCCAAGGCCTGCGCCGACGCCGGGACCGTGCGCATGGGCGACCTGCGCTACCACCAGGTCAACGTCATGAGCAACCCGCAGACCCCGTCGCCCTGGGGCATCATGACCGACGCCGTGGACCCCCTGACGGGCCAGACCGTGTCGGCCAGCGTCAACGTGTGGGCCCACGTCAACGACCTCTTCTCGCAGAAGGTCATCGACCAGATCCGCTACCTCAAGGGCGAGCTCACCAGCGCCGACATCACCGAGGGCGATCACATCCGCCGCTGGGCCCAGGCCGCGCAGGCCGCGACCACCGGCGGCATGACCCCGAAGTTCAGCAAGGCGCAGGTGGCCGACGCCGCCAAGTCCTTCGCCTACCAGGAGGCCGCCGCCAAGGAGGGCGCCAACGCCTGGGCCAAGGCCGCCGACGTGGACGTCTCCGAGGTGGCCCTGCCCCCCGACGTCATCCGTCAGGCGCGGCAGCTCAAGAAGCAGCTGCAGAACGTGCGCTCGAAGCTCGACTCGACCTCGGTCATGAAGCCCATCTACGCCGCCCGCGCGCGGGCCGCGGCGGGCACCGACGTGGAGGCGCAGCTCATCACCCCGATGTTCCAGGAGCTCATGGGCATCGAGGGTATGCCCACCAGCGAGGGGGTGCTCAACCGCATCTCGCCGCTGCGTGGCGGCAACCGCAGCTTCGAGCGCGACCTGTACAACATGCGCGAGATCGCCCTGGCGGAGCGCGGCTCCTGCATGCTGGCCGAGGCGCCCGCCCCGATCTCGATGACCGGCATGGCCGACGTCCTCGAGCGCAAGTTCGGCCCCTTCAACCCCAACGACGACCGCGCGACCCAGTTCGCCCGCGCCGAGAAGATGCGCCGCTACATCGCGCGCAAGGCCCACTACGCGGTCATGGTGCACGAGATGGGGCACAGCATCGGCCTGCGCCACAACTTCGTGAGCTCCTCGGACGCCTACAACTACCGCCCCCAGTACTGGCAGCTGCGCACCAACAACGGCGCGGTCACCGAGCCGTGCACCGATCTGGCGCAGGGCGGCGAGGACTGCGTGGGGCCGCGCTACTTCGACCCCGTCACCGACAGCGAGCGCGACAACCTGATCTGGATGTGGATGCACTCCTCGGTGATGGACTACGCCGGCGAGATCACCCAGGACATGCTCGGCCTGGGCGCCTACGACTTCGCGGCCGCGAAGATGTTCTACGGCGAGACCGTGGCGGTGTTTGGCGACGAGAGCTACGCGGCCAACAGCAACCGCGGCTCCGGCATGCTCGGGAAGATGGACAACTTCGGCGGCATCCTGGGCTTCCAGTGGAACATCGGCGGCCAGGATGACTCGTTCCACTACAGCGAGCTGAACAACAACTACGAGCTGATCCAGGACTGCAAGACCGTCAACCCCGACGACTTCAAGCCGGGCGACTGGGACGACAGCATCTACGGCACCTGGGACCCCCTGCTCGACGGCCACATGGTCTTCGTGGACGGCAACTACACGCGCTGCAAGCAGCAGCCCGTGGACTACGCCCGCTGGACCGACCTCAAGATGCCCGCCGAGGGTCAGGCCGGCGGCTTCTACCGCGGCGGCGTGGCCATCGACGGCCAGGACCGCGTCCGCGTGCCCTACGGCTTCGGCACCGACTCCTGGGCCGACCTGGGCAACCTGAGCGTGTACCGCCACGACAACGGCGCCGATCCCTACGAGCTGTTCGACTTCTTCGTGTCGAACCAGGAGATTAACCACATCTTCGACAACTACCGGCGCAACCGGCAGACCTTCAGCATCCGTGGCGCCGTCGGTCGGACGCTTGGCCGCTACAACGAGAAGATGCGCGACGCCGCCAAGGGCCTGGGCCTGCTGAAGAACATCTACAAGGACTTCAGCCTCAGCCTGAACTACGACTTCAACGAGTTCTGGCCCGTCATCGCCCCGCTGTTCTTCAAGGAGAACATCCTGGCGAGCGGCCTGGCCTTCGACCACTTCACCCGGCAGCTGGCCCGCCCCGAGCACGGCGACCACTTCCGCGCCACGGGCGATCCCGTGCTGCGCTCGGCCCGCGATCAGACCGGCGACACGGGCGAGGCCCTGGTCACCATCCCCAACGGCGCCACCGGCTTCATCGAGCAGGTGGGCATCGGCGGTCGCCCGGTGGAGAACCAGCTGAGCGACACCAACGGCGAGTACGACAGCCAGTACACGATCAACGCCGGCTCGTATTACGAGAAGATGTACACGGCCATGCTCATGAGCGAGTCGGTCGACAACTTCATCTCGAGCTCGCGCACCGACTTCACCGATCCCCGCTACCGGTCGGTGTCCCTGGCGGACCTGTTCCCCGACGGCTTCCGCCGCTGGCTGGGCAACAACCTGACCGGCGACGACGAGCTGAAGGGCATGCGCCTGTCGGCCGGCTTCGGTGGGCTGCCCCGCGTGGACGACGACGGCTTCCCGTCGGCGCCCATGGGCCACATCTCGTGGTGGGGCTCGACCCCCCGGGTGTGCTTCCCCGACCGCCTCAGCCAGATCTGCGGCACCTTCGGCAACGAGGCCGATCCCAGCTTCGCGGAGCTGGGCATCCAGGACACCGTGGTCCTCGACCCCCAGGTGCAGTGGGAGCAGCAGAAGTTCCTGATCGCGATGACCCTGATGTACCTGCCCGAGAACCAGAAGACCTACTGGGTCGACATGATGCAGCTGTGGGAGCTGGGCGTGGACTCGGACCCCGGGTTCGAGAACCGCATCGAGCTGCACCTGCCCACCGGCCGGGTGTACGTGGCCAAGACCTACGGCAAGGAGACGATCTTCGGCAAGCGCGTGCAGCGTGGCATCGCGGCCCGCATGCTGGAGTACGCCAACGAGCTGCTGGCGGCGGCCTACGAGGTCGAGCCCGGCCCCGACCTGGACGGCGACGACGCCCCCGACTGGTGGATCCCGGTCATCGGCGACTCGGGCCAGCCCCTGGTGCAGTACGACCCGACGATCCAGCACATCACCCCGCTGGGCACCATCGCCGCCAACGGCGTGCTGGGCTGCAACCGCCAGGGCAACTGGAACTGCACCTGCGAGTCGAACCGCGCCTGCGGCAAGCTCGCCGACTACCAGTCGCTGCCCTCGTTCCTGCGCCAGGCCATGGGCGCCTTCGGCATGGGCCTGCCCTCGCCGCGCGGCATCTACTGAGCCGCCCCGCCGGCGGCCGGGCGCGCCCCGGCCCGCCGGCCCGCTCGCCCCTCGGCTGAGCGCCCCCTCCACCCCTCAGGTCGTCACCGGCACCCGCACCGCGGGCCGGCGGCGTCGCGTGCGCCGTGTGGCTCACTGTGCGCCTCAAGGCCCGCGTCAGCGCTGGCGCGACCTGCTAGGCTGCGCGCCATGCTGCGCCTCTCGTTGTCTGTGCTGGGCCTGGTGGCGGTGGTGTTCGCGCCCTCGCTGGCCGGCGACTTCGTCTGGGACGACGTCCTGTTGATCCGCGACAACCCCAACGCCCACAGCCTGGCGGCGGGCTGGCGCGTGGCCTTCGGCGACTTCTTCGGATCGGCGGCCGGCCAACCCCAGGGGGGCTACCTGCGGCCGGTGCCTGCGCTGCTGAACGCGGCCACCTGGGCGGTGGCGGGGGCGCGCCCGTGGGTGTTCCACCTGCAGAACCTGGCGCTGCACCTGGCGGCGGTGGCCCTGCTGATGGCCGTGCTGCGGGCCCTGGGGGCGCGGGCGCTGGGCTGGGTGGGCGCGGGCCTGCTGTTCGGCCTGCACCTGCGGCAGGTGGAGGCGGTGGCCTTCATCTCGGGGCGCCCCGACCTGCTGGCGGCGGCGGGCGTGCTGGCGGCGACCTGGCTGCACCTGCGGGCGCGGCGGGACGGCGGCGGCGCGGTGGGCCCGCTGGCCGTGGTGGCCTTCGGGCTGGCGGCGCTCAGCAAAGAGGTGGCGCTGGTGTGGCCGGTCGCCCTCGCCGTGCTCGAGGGCTCGGGCGCCGTGGCGCCCACCCCGCGCCGCCGCCGGGCCCTGTTCGCCGGCTACGGCGCGGTCATCGCGGCCGTGGTGATCGGGCGGCTGGTGGGCGACATCCAGGTGCCCGTTCGGCTGTACTTCGAGGCGAGCCAGGCCCCCATCGCGGCGCTGTCGCTGGTGGGGCACTACGCGGTGTGGCTGCTGACCCCCGACGCGCGGGCGCTCTACGACCACCTGCCCGTCGCGACCGCCAGCGGCTGGACGGCCCTGGGCGCGGCCATCGTGGTGGCTGTGGCGGGGCTGGTGTGGGTCAACCGCCGCAAGCCCGCCGGCTTTGGCTGGGCGCTGGCCGCGGTGGCGCTGGCGCCGGTGCTGCACCTGGTGCCGATCCCGGCGCTGGCGGCCGACCGCTACCTGTACCTGCCGCTGGCGGGGCTGGCCGTGGCGCTGGGGGTGGGGCTGAGCCGCTGGGATCATCACCGCGCGGCGTGGGGCCTGATCTGCGCCGCGGCCCTGGTGCTGGGCGTCTTCTCGACCCAGCGGGTGAGGGACTGGCAGGACGAGGTCACGCTGTGGAGCGCCGAGGCGCTGGCCCCCGAGGCGAGCTACAAGGCGTGGCTGAACCTGTCGGTGGCCCACGCCGAGCACCAGCGCTGGCCCGAGGCCTTCGGCGCGGTGACCCAGGCGGCGACGCTCGCGCCCGGCGTGCCCGTGGTGTGGCGCAACCAGGTGCGCATCGGCATGAGGCTCTGCCCGCAGTGGCCCGGCCAGACCGACTTCCTCATCCTCGCGCTCAAGCGGACCCTCACGGCGGCTCAGCTCCGGGCTGCCGCGGCCGGCGTGCCTTGTCCGCCGGTGGCAGAGGCCGCGCGACGGCACGCGGACGCGCTCTCCCGCGCTGAGCGCTGAGCGCGCCCGTCAGCGGGGGGTCAGGCGGCCGTCGGGGGTGAGGGTGACGTGCAGCACCCGGCGGGCGCCGATCCAGGCGAGGGCCGGGGTCAGGGGCCCGGGCTGCTGGCGGTCCTGCGGGGTGGCCCACGCGAACACGACCGGATCGGTGCCGAGCGGGTGCGGCGGGCGCAGGCCGAAGACCCAGCCGCTCTCGGCCGGGAAGCGGCGGTGCACCAGCACCAGCGCGCCGTCGGGGCCCACGGCGCCGTCGGCGCCCGCGTAGGGGGCGGCCACCACCGCGCTGATGCGGTGGGCTTGCCAGGCCAGCAGCGGCGCGGCCGTGAGGGCGCCCGCCAGGATCGCCGCCGGCACCAGCGCGCCGCCGCGCGGCCCCAGCCGGGGCGCGCCCGCGGCCACCAGGGCGGCCAGCAGCGGGCACAGCGCGAACAGATACACAGGGCCGAAGTCCGCCACCCCCGCGAGGCTGTAGGGCAGCCACGCCAGCCACCACGCGCCCGCAAAGGCCAGCAGCGCCGGCGCGGTCCGGCGGGCGCCCCACAGGGCGAGCACCACCAGGGGGGCGCCGGTCAGCCACGCCGCCGCGCGGGCGGCGTTCACGCCCCACAGGCGCAGGCCGTCGAGCAGGCTGTGCTGCTGGTACACGCCGGCGCCGAAGCCGTACCAGCGCTGGGCGGCGTGCTGCACGATGGGCGGCGTCAGGGCGTCGCCGGTCAGCGCGGCGTTGTAGCCGAGCTGCAGGCCGACGAAGGGCAGCAGGCCCAGCAGGAACAGCAGCCCGTGGGTCAGCGACCAGCGCAGGCTGCGGTCGCGCACGGCGCGGGCCGCGAACACCGCCAACAGGGCGAGGCCGAGCAGCCCGAACTCGAAGCCCCGGATGAGCAGCACGGCGCCGGTGAGGCCGCCCAGGCCCAGGGCCAGGCGCGGCGCGCGGGCAGGCCGCCGCCACAGGTCGATGACCGCGCAGAGCCACACGGTGACCGCCAGGGCGAGCACCCCGTAGGGCTCGACGGTCGCGCCGGTGAGCCAGAACCACGGGGACAGCAGCAGCAGGGCGCCCGCGGCGGCGGCCGCGGTGGGCCCGGCCAGCCGCCGGGCCAGGGCGCCCGCGGCCGGCACGAGGGCGGCGTGGAGGGGCAGCAGCGACCAGAACCCGTCGCCCAGCGCCCACTCGCCCGGGGTCAT
>JAUHVS010000232.1 GCA_030424955.1 bacterium
TCCAGCGCCAGGAGAATTTTATGTCGCTCACCAACCTGATTGACCCCGAAGACGACACCGACGACATCCCCGATTTCGACCTGCCCAAGTCCGAGAAGGAAACGTCCGCCGAGGCCCTGGCGCGGCCCCGCGCTCCCGTCAGTCTTCCCGTGAGGGCGTGCCCCGCGGCGGCCCGTCGCCGTCGGCCCAGCCGCCCTTTGGCGTGCCCCGCATCGACGGCGCAGGGGCGCGCGGCGTGCCCCGCATCGGGGGGGCCGGCGGCGGCGCGCCCCGCATCGGCGGGGCCGGCGGCGCGCCCCGCATCGGCGGCGCAGCCGGCGCACCGCGGGGCGGGATCGGCGCCCGGGGGGCACCCCGCATGGGGGGCGCCGGAGCAGGGGCGCCGCTACGGGGCGAGGGCCGCGGCAGCGGGGGCGGCGGGCGGGGCACCGCCCCAGGCGCCGGGGTGGGCGCCCGCCCCACCGGCACAGGGCGCGGCGTGCTCACAGGCGGCCGGCTCGCGGGCGGCCGGCTCACAGGCGGCCGACTCACAGGCGGCCGACTCACAGGCGGCCGGCTCACCGCCACCGGGCGGGTCGAGGCCACCGCATCGTCGCCCCGGCGGGGGCTGCCCCGCATCGGCAGCCCACCGGGCCCATCGCCCTTGGGCGCGCCCCGCAGGCTGGCCAGGAACGCCGCGGCCTCGTCGCCCACCGCCTCGGCCCGCTGCGCCGCCCGGGCCGCCCGCTCGGGCGCCACGGGGGCGCGCCCCGCCGCCGGGCCACCAGCCTCCGCCTCCTTGCGGTTGGCCCGCTGGATGTCGCGGAAGTAGGTGCCCTCTTCGATGGCCTTGATGGTGCGCTCCCACATGCGCTGGAGCGTCTGCAGCCGCAGGGTCAGGTTGGTGTAGCGGAAGCGCGCCACGCTGTCCTTGCCCGGGTTGAAGCGCCGGATGGCGCGCTCCATCTCGGCCTGCTGCGCGCGGGGCAGCTTCTTCTCGATCCCCAGGAAATACAGGTCGTAGGCGCGACGGACGTCGTCGAGCTGCTTCTCAAGTGCTTGAATGGGATCCGCCATGCTGTCCTCAGCCCCCGGGCCCATGCCACGGTACCCCCATTCGGCCGCGGGAGGCAACGGAGCGCTTCTTGACGGCCTTCCGCGGCCGGTGCTAGCGTCTCGGCCTGTTTCTCCTGCGATTCAAGGTGGTTGGCGTGTCCAAGACTCTCACCGCAGCCCTCGCCGTCGCCCTGGCCGGCTGCGCGTTCACCGCCGAGGACCTCGACACCTGGGATCGCCTCGCCGCCGGTAGCGGCCGCCTCGCGGCCTACTACGCCGACGACGCCCGCCCCTCGGCGCTGCGCATGGACGCCGCCCAGCGCCTGCTGGCCAAGGGCGAGCTCGGATCGCTGATCGCCATCACCCGCGCCGCCCAGGGCCGCACCCGCACCGCCCGCGCCGGCGAGCTGGCCGACCTGGCGCTGCCCGCGCTCAAGGCCGAGACCCCCGCCGAGCAGGCCAAGGGCGCCGAGTTCGCCTTCCATGTGCTCTCGTTCTCGGCCGACCTCGACGCGCCGCGGCGCACCGCGCTGGTGGGCGCCTGCCTCGACTGGGCCCTGAAGTGGATCGGCCAGGAGTACCCCGCCGAGCGCCGCCGCCCCCCCGAGGACTTGCTGCAGGCCGCAGCCCTCGCCGCGCCCGACCAGGCGGTGCCCGCCGCCCTCGCCAGCCTCGCCGCGAGCGAGAGCGACGCCGCGGTGCAGGCCACCGCCGCCGCCCTGAGCGCCCTGCGGGATCCGGCGCTCGACGTGAAGATCGCCGCCGCGCTGCTGGCCCGCGCCCGCGCGGCGCACCCTCAGGTGAGCCCGGTGCTGCTCGACGCCCTGCTCGCCAACGGCAACGAGACGCTGCTGAAGTACGTGCTGGCCCTCAGCGGGGATCTGCGGGTGCCCCACGGGCTGCGCAAGCTCGCCCTGGACGCCGCCGATCAGCGGCTCAAGGCCAAGGGCCTCGAGGTCTACCAGACCATGCTGCGGCTGGACGATCCCGCCAACGGCGACGAGACCCGGCTGGTCGCGCTGGACCGCGTGCTGGAGTACGGCGGCGCCGAGCAGCTCAAGCCCGCGCTCCTGGCGCTCAACCCCGACGGGCACTGGCCCACCGAGGGCGAAGAGCTGCGCGCCCTCATCCGCGAGTACTGCGACGGCCACATCGCCCGCTTCAAGGTGTCGGCGCGGCCGGTGCTCATCGAGCTCACCGACGCCAACAGCTGGATCGCGCGGGCCTTCGCCATGGAGTGCGTCGTGCGCCTGTACCCCGACGAGGCGCCAGAGCTGCTCATCGACCTGCTCGAAGACGAGACGCCCCTGAAGGGCTGGACCGTCGACGGCACCCCCACCACCTTTGGCGAGGTCGTGCGCGCGCTGCGGCAGGGATAGCCGCCGTGGATTGGCTCGGCGTCCTCACCGGCGCACTCCTCGCGCTCGCGGTGGCGCTGTTCATCTTCCGCGACGCGCCCCCTCGCCGCGAGGCTGATCCGACCCCCAGCCCGGGTCGCCCCGAGGGCGACCGCATCGAGCGCCTCCTGGCCCAGATCACCGGCGACGGCCCCCGCGACCGCCCCCTGCTCAACCGGGCCCTCGCCCTGGGGGCCTCGGTGCTGCCGACCGTCATCGCCGCCCTCGACGACGCCGTGCGCGACGACAGCACCCCCCCCGCGCGCATCGCCTGCCTGGAGGAGCTCGTCGCCGACTTCGGGCTGGTGGCGGTGCCCCCGGTGCTCACGGCGCTGGTACGCCTCAAGCCCGCCACGCCTCTGGCCGTGAGCCTGAGCCGGGCCCTCGCCCGCCTGGGCCAGCCCGGCGTGCACACCGCCTTCGAGCGCGCGCTGGCCACCCCAGAGCTCGCCCCCTTCCTGCCGCGGCTGCGGGCGGCGGCCCGCGATCCGGGCGCCGCGCTCACCGCCGCGATGCTGCACCGCCCCGCCGTCTACCGGCGCCGCGACCTCGACACCGCCGCGAGCCTGCTGGTGGACGATCCCGAGGTCATCGACGATCTGTGGCGGGCGTGGGATCCCGCCGGCCGGGTGGTGCTGCTCGACTGGCTCGCCGACTGGCGGCCGCTGGCCCAGGTGGCGCACGCGGCCCGCGCGCTGAACGATCCCGCCGACGACGTGTGCGCGGCGGGCGCCCGGCTGGCCCGGCTGCTGCCCCTGGCCCCCCTGCTGGGGCCCCTGCGTCACGCCGCCCATGAGCGCGCGCCGGCCTGCCGCGCCGAGGCCCTCGCCACCCTCGCCGCCGATCCGTCGAGCGGCCCCGATCTGCGCGCCGGCCTGGCCGACCTCGATCCCACCGTGGCCTGGGCCGCCGCCCTCGCGTGGGCCGCCCGGCCCGACTTCGACCCCGCCGCGCCCGCCCCCGCGCTGCCCACCGACGCCCTCGACTGCCTGCACGGCGATCTGGACACCGTGCTGGCGACCCTGGACGCCCCCGACCAGCCCGTGCGCCCGCTCTGCGTGGCCCGCGCCGCGGCGGCCCTCGGCGACGATCCGCGGGCCCGGGAGCGGCTGATCCGCCTCGCGGACAGCGGCCCCCTCGGCCGCGACCGGCTGGCCGCCCTGCACGCGCTCGCACAGGAGCCGGTGGCCGCCGACCTGCTGGTGAAGGCGCTGCGCGCGGCCCCCGAGGCGCCCAGCTGGCGCGCCCTGCCCGCCCTGGCGGCCGCCGTGGGGCCCACCGCCGTCGGGCCCCTGAGCCGCCGCCTGCGCGCCGACGCCGCCCGGGGCCCGACCCCCCTGCTGGCCGCCCTGCGGGCCCTCCCGCTCACCGCCGCCGTGCCGCCCCTGCTCCGCGCCCTGGAGTCGGCCCACACCGCCCCCGAGGAGGCCGAGCTCGCCGCCACCCTGCGCTGCGGCGGGCCCGCGGTGGCCGAGGCCATCCACGACTGCCTCATGCACCCCGATCGCAAGCTGCTCACCGCCGCGCTGCGCTACCTCGCCATCTGCGCCACCGTCGACGACCTGCCCCGGCTGATCGCGCTCTTCGACCGCCACCCGCCCCTGCGCGGCGCGGTCCTCAACCTCATCGAGGCCTTGGGCGCCCCCGCCATCCCCGCCCTCACCGAGCGGGTGCGCGCCGGCGGCGAGGACGACGCCCTGATCGCCCTTGAGGCGCGCCTGGCCCGGCTGCGGGCCTGCACCTGAGCCCGCGTTGATCCGCCGCCCCCTCCCCGCCACCCTGAGCGCGCGCGGCCCCCTGGCTGCCCCCGCCGCCGAGAGGACGACTTGACCCGCTACGCCCTGCTCAGCGCCGCCCTGATCGGCACCTGCCTGGCCCTGTTCGGCCTCGCCGTCGCCCTCGACGTCGGCGTGCTGACCGACGATCCGCGCCCTTGGATGGCGACCGGTGGCCTGTGGCCCGCCGTGGTCGGCGTGGGGCTGCTCGTGGCCGACGTGCTGCTGCCGGTCCCCTCCAGCGTCGTGATGGTGCTGCACGGCACCTTCTTCGGCGTGTGGGGCGGCACCGCCCTGTCCCTCGCGGGGAGCGTGGGCGCCGCCGCCTTCGGCTTCGCGCTGGGCCGCCGCAGCCGCGGGCTGCTCGACCGCTGGATGTCGCCCGCCGAGCGCGCCCGGGGCGACGCGCTGCTCACCCGCTGGGGCGCGACCGCCATCGCCCTGACCCGCCCGCTGCCGATGCTGGCCGAGACCACCGCCATCCTCGCCGGCACCTCGCCCATGGGCTGGGGCCGGCTCCTCGCCGCCGCCGCCCTCGGCAGCCTGCCGCCCGCGCTGGTCTACGCCCTCACCGGCGCCCTGAGCCGCGAGCTGGCCGACGGCTTCTGGGTGTTCGGCGGGGTGCTGCTCATCACGGGGGGCTTCTTCTGGGCGGCCCGACGGGCCGAGCGCCCATGAGCCCCACCTTCGCCGAGCTCGCCGCCCTCAGCCGGCCGGGCCAGCCGCCCTTCGTGCTCGCCACCGTGGTGGCCACCGGCGGCAGCACCCCGCGCCTCGCGGGGGCCCGCATGGTGATCACGCCGTCGGACCAGCAGGGCACCATCGGCGGCGGGGCCTTCGAGCACCACGTCATCCAGCAGGCGCGGGCCCTGCTCGCCGATCCGATCCGGACCGTCGCGTCCGTCGAGGTGCACCTGGTGCAGGACCTCGGCATGTGCTGTGGGGGCAAGATGACCGCCTTCTTGGAGCAGATCGCCCCGCCGCCGCGGCTGTGGATCTTCGGCGCGGGCCACGTGGCGGCCGCCCTCGCGCCCCTGGTGGTGGCCTTGGACATCGATCTGTGCGTCGTGGACGAGCGCGCCGCCTGGGCGGACCCCGCGCGGTTCCCGGCCAGCGCCCGCGTCATCGACGCCGATCCCCTCGATCACCTGCGCCGCGAGCCCCCCGGGCCCACGGACCACGTGCTGGTGGTCACCCACGATCACGCCCTCGACGAGACCATCATCCGCGCCCTCGCCCCGCACCCGCTGGCCTGGCTGGGCCTGGTGGGCAGCCGCGGCAAGTGGGCGCGCTTCCGCCGCCGCCTGGCCGCCCGCGACCTCCCCGCCCCTGCGCTGGACCGGGTCCGCTGCCCCGTGGGGCTGGACCTGGGGGCCGTCACCCCCGCCGAGATCGCGGTGAGCATCGCCGCCGATCTGGTGGCCACCCGCCGCGCCCACCCCACCGCAGCGCCCTCGCCCGACGCCGTCTGCGCCCCCGACGCCCCGTGAGCGGCGGCCCCCGCCTCACCCTGGTCGCCCACCTGACCGTGTGCGCGGCCCTCACCGGCTGCCTCGACGCGCAACCCCTGGGCAGCCACACCCCGCAGCTCGGCCTGGCCAGCCGCACCCACGTCATGGCCCACGGCGTCCCCACGGTGATCGAGGGCGTCGCCCTGATCGCCACCGTCACCCGGGGCCCGGGCCCCTTCGGCCTGCGGCTCACGGCTACCCTGCGCACCGCCCGGGGCGCCTCCCGCACCGTGCGCGAGGACGACGTGGTGCCCATCCGAGGGCACGCCTACCGGGTGATCTCGGTGCGGGCGGTGCTGCGGGACGGCGAGCTGAGCGGCCGCGAGGTGCGGCTGCTGCGGGAGTAAGCGCCAGGCGCCGGCGCCCTCAGGGCGTGCAGGCCCCAGCCTTGGGCAGGGGCAGCGGCGAGCCCACCAGCACCCCGAGCTCAGCGCACGAGATGGCGCCGTCGCGGTTGGCGTCGATGGGCAGCGCCCCCGACGGGCTGTTGAGGCGCAGGAACAGCGCCTCCCCCGCCGCGCCCGTGCGCCGCCGGCCCCGCAGGGCCCGGGTCGCGGGCCCACCCAGGATGGTCTGCGCCGTCTCGGAGGCCGTCACGCCCTGCAGGATCAGCGCCTCTGGGCCTACCTGAAGCTGGAAGGTCGCGCCGGTGATCCGGGCCGCCCAGGACACCGTCGGCACGGGCCCGTCCCCCCGCAAGGTCACCCCGGGGTGGCCGTCGCCGTCCTGATCCACGACGGCGTCCGACTCGACCGGGGTGATGCCCGACGGCTCGGCCGGCAAGCGCGCCCCCTCGGCCAGGCCCCAGGTCTCGCCCCACACCAGCCGCAGCACCGGCGCCGGCCCCGACAGGTCCAAGGCCCCGTCACCCACAACGGTCGGCAGCGCCGCCCACAGGTTGGGTCCAGGCACCTGGGCCGCGCAGGTCCCCGTGTTGTCGAGCACGGGGCTGATCACCGGCTCACAGGCCAGCCACGTCGCCTGAACCGCCAGGCCGTCCTGGCACAGCTCCACCACGGCGTAGCGGGTCACGCCCTCGGGCTGGGCGGCGAGGCCCCCCCCGCGGATCGATGACACCGTCTCGAAGCGCGCGGCCCACACCCCGGCGACGGGCGGCCAGCCGTTGGCCACACAGCCCCGCGGGCGCAGCGATCGGGTGCTGGGATCGGCGACGGCCGCGTCGCCCGTGCCCGGCCCCGCGTCGACGATGGGCTCGTCGCGCTCACAGCCGGTGGCGAACGCTGCCACAGCGAGCGCGCCCGCCATGACCGCCGCCAGGGTGCGCCGGCTCACGTGCCGGCGTTCTCCTTGAGGTAGGCGGTCAGCGCGTCGGCCGTCTTCTGGAAGTTGGGCTCGATGGTGCGGCTGACGAAGCCCTCGATGGCGGGCTGCGCCTTCTTGAGCAGGAAGCCCGGCATCATGCCCTTGAGGTCCAGCACCAAGTCGCCCTCGATGCGCATCTCGGTGTGCCCGTCGGCGGTCTCGACGTAGGTGGTCGAGCCCTTGCACTGGATGCGCTCGGTCATGAAGCCCATCTCGAGCCGCCAGTCGCAGCGCCAGGCACCCTTGTCCCAGTGGGCGTGGTCGAGCCAGTTCATCTGCTCGGGCTTGACGAACTTCCGCGCCACCGCGGGCACCTCGGAGCCCGCCGCGGTCCACTGGTTCACCAGGTCGATGATGCCCTCGGCGGGCCGCGTCTCGGACATCACGGTGATGCGCTCGATGTTGGGCATGTAGGCGGCCAGGGCTGGCAGCTGGCTGCACATGGCCTCGTACACCGCCTCGCGGGCGAAGGGCACGGCCGTGACGACGCTGATCTTCATGAATCCTCCGCGGTGCGATCAGTATATGCTGGCTGAGGCAATATATTGTGGGCGAGGCAGCCGCGCGAGCGTTACGCATGGCACCCACCTCACAGGCACGGCCCCACCCGCCTGGCGCCCTATCCCGTGACCGGCCACCACAGCCAGTGGGGCGGGGCCCGATCCTGGGGCAGGGCCCGAGGCTCCGACGGCTGCGAGCCCCGATCGCAGCCTGGACCTCCGCGGGGGCCCCGCCCGACCTCGCGGATCTTGACGGGCTTGACCGCCCTGAGGGCCGCGACAGCGCGTGCCCTGAGTTCGATCAGATTCAGGCGCCGGCATCCCGCTGGCCCACCAGACCCCGAGGCGGCTGCGGTCGCGCTCGCTGAGATGAGAGAGTGACCCATGAACCGTAGCCTGCAGATCCTGATGAAGACCTCGACCCTGGGCGCCCTGCTCGCCAGCCTCAGCCTCTTCGGCTGCGTCCCTGGCGGGGGTGGTGGCGGCAGCGGCGGCAGCGGCGGCGGCGGCAGCGGCGCCGGCAACACCGGGGGTGGCGGCCAGAGCCCGGCGGGCGGCGGCAAGCTCGCGGGCCGGCCAGGCCTGTTCCGTGCCAGAGTAATACAGCGACTCCTCGCCCATCGGCAGGCCCTTGGCCGCGGTGAACTTCTCCGTGTAGCGAACGCCCT
>JAUHVS010000233.1 GCA_030424955.1 bacterium
GCAGCTCCTTCTCGTTGTTGCTCGTGATGATGACCAGCGGCCGGTGCTGGGCGGTGAACACGTCGCCCGTCTCCGACACCGTGAAGCTCATGCGATCCAGCTCGTGGAGCAGGTCGTTGGGGAACTCCAGATCGGCCTTGTCGACCTCGTCGATGAGCACCACCGACGGGTGCTCGGCCCGCAGCGCCTGGCCCAGCCCGCCGTAGCGCAGGTACTGGCGGATGTCGCCCACGTCCTTGTCGCCGAACCGGCTGTCGTGCAGCCGCTCCACCGCGTCGTACACGTACAGGCCGTCCTGGGCGCGGCTGGTGGACTTCACGTGCCAGCGGTACAGCGGGCGGTCGAGCTGCGCGGCCACGGCCTCGGCGAGCAGGGTCTTGCCCGTGCCGGGCTCGCCCTTGACCAGCAAGGGGCGCTCCAGCGCCAGGGCCACGTTGACGGCCTCCTGGAGCTCGACGGAGGCGATGTAGGACTGGGTGCCGGTGAACTGCGCGTGCAACACGACCTCGCATGGGCTGGGGGGCAGGGGACGATGCCCCGGGAGCCTGCCAGAACCCGACCCTCGCTGTCATCGGGCGGTGGCGGTGGGCGCGCGCGTTCACTAGGCTCTCGCGCGAACCCTGAGCACTGCGCGAGGACCACATGGGCGACGACAAGAGCTGGCGCGACATCGACCGCGGCCGCGACAAGAGCGCGCACCGGCGCGACGAGGGCGGCGGCCGGGGCGGCCGGGGCGGCCCGCGGGTCGACAGCGCGACGGCGGCCTATAAGCGCAAGCTCAACGCCTTCTTCGATCGGGGGGTGGTGCCCGAGTCCATCAAGGACAAGCTGGGCAAGGACGTCAGCCAGGCGCCGTCGCCCCGGCAGGTGTTGGTGCGGGCCATCCGCGACGCCAACACCCAGCGCGCGCTCGAGAAGGCCGTCGACCAGTTCGTGGCCGAGTTCGGGCTGCCCGACGACGACATGGAGCTCATGCTGCGGGTGCTCGAGCACTCCAAGGACAGCGTGCTGGTGGACGCGCTGGCGAAGGTCGAGGCGTTCCTGGAGACGGGCATGCCGCTGCCGCGCAAGCCGCGCTTCCTCAGCCGGCTGCGCACCATCGAGGCCGCCAGCTTCGATCCGCGGGTGCAGGCCAAGGCCGGGCGCCTGGCGAGCCAGCTCCGCTGAGTCGGCGAGGTGGCCCCAGCGGTGGGCCGCCCGTGGGCCCGGGCGAGGCCCGCTGATCAGTCGGCGGGATCGGGCGCCAGGCCCGCGCGGGCCAGCACGGCGCGCTCATACTCTTCGAAGTCGAGCCGGCGCCGCAGGGTGACCAGCTCCTTCGCCGCGGCGCCCACGGGCGTGCGCAAGGGCACCTCGTCGGCCTCGACCAGCCGCACGATGGCGTCCACCACTTCTGCCGGATCGTCGGTCGCGCCGCCGCTCTGCAGGCGCTCGGCGATGCGGATCAGCTGGCTCTGGTAGGCCTCGACCCGCTCGCTGTCGCCCACCGGCTTCTGCAGCCCCGCCGACTCGCGGTAGCCCGAGGGCTCCACGATGGCGACCCGCACGCCGAAGGGCGCGACCTCCATGGCCAGGGCCTCGGCGAAGCACTCCTGGGCCCAGGCGCTCGCGGCGTAGGGGGCCATGAAGGGCAGCACGGCGCGGCCCAGGCCGCTCGTGAGCTGCACGATCCGGCCCGAGCCCTGCGCGCGCATGGCCGGGAGCACCGCGCGGTACAGGCGCAGCGCGCCCACCACGTTGGTGTTCAGCAGGGCCAGCAGCTGGTCGGGCGGGCAGGCCTCGAGGGGACCAAACACGCCGTAGGCGGCGGTGTTCACGAGCACGTCGAGGTGCTCATAGGTGGCGTGCCGCGCCGAGGCGACGGCCGCCTGCACGCTGTCGTCGTTGTCGACGTCCAGCTCCACCACCCGCAGGTCCAGGGCGTCGGCGCGGGCGTGGGCGCCCAGCTCTGCGGCGATGTTGCGGCCGCGGCCCAGGGGCTCACGCAGGCCGGCGATCACGCGGTGCCCGCGGCGGGCGAGGGCCAGCGCGGCGCGGTGGCCAAAGGCAGCCGTGCACCCGGCTACGAGGATCGACAGGCGGTCGTTGGCAGGCGTACTCATGGCCGGCAGCATGCCCGCTGGCCCGCGGGCGTGCCACCCCCAACCAGCCCAATGGCCCCCGGGTGTGCGCCCTGATAGCGTCCTGCGGAATCGAACGCCCCGCCCTGTGGTTGATGCAGGGTCACTTCCCGTGCCTGGAGGACGCCGTTGCGCCGCGCGCTTGCCCTCGCTCTCAGCCTCACGCCGCTGGCCCTGGTGGCCTGTGGCGCTCGGCCCTCGACGCCCACGGTGGCGCTGCGGCCGGCCACGCCACCGGCGGACGCGGCGGCGCTCGACGCTGCCGTCGAGGCCTTCTATGCCGCGTCGGACGTGGCGGGCCTGCGCGCCGCGGTCGCCGCGGCCAAGGCGGCGGGTCCCCACGCGGCCCGCGCCCACGCGCTCGCGGCGCGCCTCGCCGAGCTGGAGGACCGCCCGCGGGACGAGCTCCAGCACCACCTTGAGCAGCTCCGCGACCCCATGGGCGACACGGGCCTGCGGGCGCTGAGCCGGCTGGCCGATCTCGACTGGACCCTGACCGAGCGTGCCCAGGTCGAGGCCGTGCTGCGGGCGGTCCGGGCCGATCACCCCGATCCGAAGGTCCGCGCCATGGCGGCGTGGATGAGCGCCCACGCCAGCCACCTGCGCGGGGACGCCCCCGCGCGCGACGCCGCCCTCGAGGAGCTGGGCTTTCGGCCCGCGCTCGCCCTGGTCGGCACCTGGGACAACGACCAGGGCAAGGGGTTCGACCAGGCCCACGGCCCCGAGCGCACCTTGGATCTGGGCGCGCAGTACGACGGCAGCCTGGTGCAGATCGGCTGGCGCACCGACTACCCCATGGATCCCCGCGGCAAGGTCGACCTGGGCCGCCTGATGTATCCGGTGGAGTGGCAGGTGGCCTACGCGGCCACCGGCGTGCAGGCCAAAGAGGCGGGGCCCTACGAGCTGCGCCTCAGCACCAGCGACCCGGTGAAGATCTGGGTGAACGACCGGCTGGTCTTCGAGGGCCACCGCGTGTCGCGCTGGCTCTTCGACGGCGTGACGGTGCCGGTGACGCTGCGCGCGGGTCAGAACCGGGTGCTCATCAAGACGGGCAACCGGGGCGGGAGCGGCTGGCTGCTCGCGGCGCGGATCACGGCCCCGGGCGGGGCGCCCATCACCGACGACCGGCTCGTCGCCACCGCCGCCGATCTGCCCTACGCCACCGGCGCTGAGCCCGGGGACCTCACGACTGAGGCTGATCTCGTGGCGCAGCGCCTGCCGACCGGCACGGCCGACAGCGCGCGGGTCGCCCAGGCGCGCATCGAGTGGGCCCGCGACCTGGGCCTCGAGGTGTTGGCGGTCGAGGCCGCCGAGGCCTTCCTGAAGGCGCACCCGCAGTCCCTCAACGCCCGCTTCCAGTACGCCTTGGCCCTCTGGGACAACCAGGAGCGCGGCCGCACGGCGGATCTGCTCAACGCGCTGGAGCAGGCCTTTGGAGACGCGCTCCCCCTGGTGGCGCTCAAGCAGGCGCGGTTCTGGCTCCAGCAGAAGCTCATCGAGAAGGCCCGCGCCCTGCTGGTCAAGGTGCGCACCGCGCACCCGGACCGGCCGAGCGCCACCCGCATGCTGGCCGACCTGTTCGGGCGCGAGAAGTGGCACGAGGACCGCTGCGCCTTGCTGGCGGAGCTCGACGCGGGCACCCCCGACTGGCCGGACGTGCAGTTCGAGCTGGCGGACTGCCGCAAGCGGCTGCACCTGTACCCCGAGGCCGAGGCGATCTACCGGCGCGTGCTCGAGGCGCTGCCCCTCGATCCGCAGGCCCTCGACAACCTGCAGTGGCTGGTGCTGGGCAACCAGCGCTTCGCCGAGTCCGAGGCGCTGGCGGCGGCCTCAGCGAAGGGCTGGCCCCACCGCGAGACCGGCTGGGTGCGGCTGGGAGAGACCCGCCGCCGGGCGGGTGACATCAAGGGCGCGGCCGAGGCCTGGCGCCAGCTGGTGCGCCTCTCGCCCATCAACCCCAGCGGCTACGCCCGGCTCGCGCGGCTGTGGATGCAGACGGGCGACACGGGCGGGGCCGTCGAGCAGTTCCGCGCCGCCCTGAGCCGCGATCCCGAGAACGAGCGCATCAGCCACCGCCTCGACTACCTCGCGCCCGAGAAGACGGGCCCGTGGGCGGCCGACGTGCCCAACGACGCGGCCCTGGACGCCGCCGTGGCCCGCCGCGCCCAGGTCACGCCAGGGGAGGGGGCCAACGTCATCTACCTGATGGACGACGAGGTCACCGTGCTCGGCGGCGACGGCAGCACCATCAACTTCGTCACGATGGTGGCCCACGCGGTCAACCAGGCGGGGCGTGACCAGCTCACCCGCATGTCGGTGCGGCGGGGCGGCCGCCACCGGATCCTGCACGCGTACGGGGTCGACCCCCAGGGCGAGCGGGTCGAGGCCTCCTCGATCCGCGGCAACACCGTGCGGTTCCGCAAGCTCACCGTGGGATCCACCGTGGTGCTGCAGTACCGCATCGATGAGCGGCCCGACGGCTTCCTGGCGAGCCACCTGGCCCGCCAGTGGTGGTTTCAGGCGCCGGGCGCGCACACCGACCGAGGCCGCTGGGTGCTCTACACCCTGCCGGGCGAGACGCTGCTGCAGGAGCAGCTGAGGGTGCAGCACACCCAGCGCACGGTGGGCGAGCTGGTGCGCCACGAGTGGTCGGCGCAGGACGTGCAGCCCATCATCGCCGAGCCCGGCATGCCCCCGTACTCCGAGGTCGCGGCCCACGTGGTCGTGAGCACCGTGCCCGACTGGAACACCTTCTGGAGCTGGGAGCGCGAGCTGCTGCGCGACGCCTTCCGCGAGAGCCCTGAGCTGATCGCGCTGGCCAAGGGCCTGCTGGCGGGCGCGCAGACGCCGCAGGAGAAGGTCGACCGCATCCACGCCTACCTGATGACCAACATCCGCTATCAGCAGGACTACGAGAAGCAGATCGCCGGCGTGAAGCCCCACGCGGCGCCGGTGGTGGTCGCGCGCCAGTACGGCGACTGCAAAGACAAGGCGGTGCTCTTCATCACCCTGGCGCGGCTGGCGGGCATCGACGTGCACTTCGCGCTGGTGCGCACCCGCGACAGCGGGCCCGTGCGCCGCGGCGTGCCCATGCAGCAGTTCAACCACGCCATCGTGTACGTGCCCGCCCAGGAGGGGCTGCCCGAGGGGCGGTTCTATGATCCCACCGTCGACGCGCTGGACGTGCAGGTGCTCCGCCACGACGACCAGGGCACCTGGTCGCTGGTCTTCGATCCCCGCGGCGGCGCGCACACCTGGCGGCAGATCCCCTTCCAGGACCCTGGCGTGGACGACGTGCTCAACGACCTCGTGTTGAGCGTCGACGGGCAGGGGCAGACCACCGGCGAGCTGGAGCTCGTGGCCCGCGGCCGCCTCGGCGCCTTCCTGCGGCAGGGGGCGCGCAACAAGCGCCAGCTCGAGCAGGCCCTCGAGCAGCAGGTCGGCCACACCTTCCCGGGCGGTCGGGTGCTCAGCCTGGCCCTCACGCAGGTCACCGACGTGTTCCAGCCGGCGCGGGTGCGGCTCGCCCTGACGTCCTCCGGGCTCGTGCGCAAGGAGGGCGACGAGCTTCGGTTCAAGCTCCCCGCTGGTTGGACCCCCGAGGGCTGGTTCCGCCTGAGCCAGCGCCAGCACCCGCTCCTGCTGGGCAGCCCGCGCACGCTGCGCTGGGCCATCGACATCAGCCTGCCCAAGGAGGCCGAGGTCCGGCGCCTGCCGGCGAGCGGGGTCATCGACAGCGACTGCGTGCGCCTGACCCGCGAGGTGAGCCGCACCAAGACGGGCTTGAAGGCCACGCAGTCCGTCGTGATGAAGTGCGAGCGCATGACCCCGGCGCAGTACGCGACCCATCGGGTCATCGCCGACAAGATGACCGCGCTGCTCGATGAAGAGGTCGTGCTGCGGGTGCGCCCCAGCAAGGGGCGCTGACCGACCACTGGCCCGCCGCCGCCGGGCGCGGCAGGCGCTGCCGGCTACGTGTCAGCGCGCAGCCGCGGTCGCCGTGGGATCGTCCGCCTGGCTGGGCTTCGCGGCCGCGCCCTTGGCCTGCTGCGTGAAGTACCAGGCCAACACGTCCCGGCCCACGTCGGCCCCCCGCTGCCACCACAGCTCGCCGTTGCCCACAACGACGGCGATGGCGATCTGCGGGTTGTCCACGGGCGCGAAGCCCACGAACCAGGTGTAGGCGGTGTACGGATCCCGGCGGGCGAGGGTGCCGGTCTTCGCGCCGACGGTCACGTCGCGCAAGCTCTTGGGCCACTTGCGCCACACCCGGCGCAGCGTGCCGCTCTTGGTGGTCCGAGCCATCATCTCGCGCACCAGCAGGGCCTGCTTTGGGGTCATGGCCGTGGCGAACGGCGGCTGCTCTGGGGCGTCCACCAGGCGCCCATCCGGGCTGCGCAGGCGACCCACCAGCCGGGGGCGGGGCAGGGTGCCGTCCCCCGCGACCGCCGTGGCGATCAGCGCGGCGTGCAGCGGCGTCAGGTGCGTGTGCCAGAAGCCTGCGGCCATCCGGGCCCGCTCCAGCTTGTTGCGGGGCACCCGGGCCGTGCTGGCCTCGGTGAGCAGCGGGAAGGGCACGACCTGGTTGAACCCGAAGCGCCGCGCGATCGCCTGCATGTCCTCGCGGGCGAGCTGAAGATCCGCCATGCGCGCGAAGAAGCCGTTGTTGCTCTTGGCCAGCGCGTCCCCGACGTCGGACTGCGGGGCGCCCTTGCCCACCGCGCCCAGCTGGGCCTCGTACACGCGGCGCTTCGCAGGCACGAAGGGGTAGGTCTTGTTGGGCGAGAGGCCGGTCTCCAGCAGGCCGACCGTCGTGACGATCTTGAAGACGCTGGCGGCCGGGGCCACCGCCCGCAGCGCCAGGTGCGGCGGCCCGTCCTTGCTGAGCTTGGGGGCCGCGGCGTGGTGCTCGTCATACCGGTCGGCCATCGCCAGCACGTTGCCCGTCGCGACGTCCAGCACCACCACGGCGCCGAAGGGGACGCGCGCGCGGTTCAAGATCCGGGTCGCGGCCGCCTGGAGGGGCAGATCGGTGGTCAGCTCGCCCACCCAGTCGTTGCCGAGATCGGCGAGGAGCTTGCCCTCGTCCTCATACAGCGCCTGCAGCCGCAGCGCGCCGGGGCGCTGGATCGGCGGCGCGGCCTGGGCGGCGACGGCCGCCAGCGGGGTCAGCGGCTCGGCGGGGGGGCCTGGGGCCTCGGCGTCTGCCGCCAAGGCCTCATCGGCCACGGCCTCGGGCGGCGCGTCCGGGGTCGGGCTGCCCGCCGTGGCGCTGCCGGCTGGGTGTTCACCGGCCGGTGACGGCGGCGTCGGATCGTCATCCGTCGCGGCCTGAACCGCGAAGAACAGGGCGTGCAGGGCAAGCACGTTGACCAGCAGCATTTTCGGGCTCAGCAGGCTCACGGCGGCCCTCGGGCGGAAGAACGGAGGATGTATTGCAATGTAGGCGGATATGCTGCCTCGAACAACCCCCGCAGCAGGGGAGAATCCACACTTTTTTGCTTGAACGTCTCAAAACTCGCTGGTAGCTTCCGCGGCGCTTTGGCTTCGTAGCTCAATTGGTTAGAGCGACCGGCTCATAACCGGTAGGTTCGGGGTTCAAGTCCCTGCGAAGCCACTGAAACCCCCGCAGCCTGCTGCGGGGGTTTTTTTTTGCCTGTCACCGGCGGACGGCCGTCGCGCCCCGTGGCAACCGGCCGCCCAGGGCGGCCCGCCGCCGCCGGCTGGAATCGGGCCGTGCGGCCAGCCGGTTGGCTCATGGGAGCCGGGCTTGCCGGCATCACGGCTGCCTGTGATATAGACTGCGCCATGCGAGCTCTCCTCCTCCTCCTGATGACCTGTGCGGCGACCAGCGCCCAGGCCGACCTGTATACCTTCGAGAAGGATGGCCAGATCTTCATCACCTCCACCCCTGTGAAGGGGGCGCAGCTGCTGAAGCACGTGCGGGACGATCGCGATGACTATCGCCCGAGCCGGCGCCGCGGCGCCGCGGCCCGCCGCAGCCGCACCCGGCGCAGCGGGGCCGCCTCGGCGGCCCCTGTCAGCCGCCGCGCCGCCGCCTACGCGACCCTCGTGAGCCAG
>JAUHVS010000234.1 GCA_030424955.1 bacterium
CCCACCAGCAGCGGGTGGAACGAGAACACCTGCCGCAGCTTGCCGTTCTTGATGAACTTCGAAACCAGCCCGTAGACCGTGCGGTAGCTCTGCAGCCGCACCATCTGCGGCGCGATCTTGGCCATCGACATCCACGAGTCGAAGGACACGTGGGCCAGCTTCTCGAAGCCCACCTTGAAGATCGACTCGCTCATGGCCACGAACTTCTCGTAGCCCTCGGCGTCGCTGGGCTCGATCTGCTCGATCTCGCGGCGCATGGCCTCGGGATCGCCCGTGTAGTCGAAGGTCTGACCATCATCGAAGCGGATCCGGTAGAAGGGCGTGACGGGCACCAGCTCGACGTCGTCGCTCAAGGTTCGGCCCGCGAGGGTCCACAGCTCCTCGAACAGGAAGGGCGCGGTGATGACCGTGGGCCCGGCGTCAAAGACAAAGCCTTTGTCTTCATAGACGTACGCGCGACCGCCGGGCTTGTCGAGCGCCTCGTACACGGTCACCCGGTAGCCCTTCGCGCCGAGCCGGATGGCGGCGGAGAGGCCGCCAAAGCCGCTCCCAATGACCACCGCGTGGGGTCGCTTGTCCAAGGTCTCGCTTGCAGCATGCATAAGCTTCGTCTATTGTCCTGGGCAAAGGTTGAACACGTCGCCCAACCTGATGCCTGACCCGAGCCCGGGTCGCGGCTGAAAACGGCTTTCGCCGGAGGCGAGACGGAGGGAACGTGAAGCAGCGCGGACGGTTCAGAATCCAGACAGTGTCGCGCATGACCGGGGTGCCCGCCCCTACCCTGCGGGCCTGGGAGCGGCGCTACGGCATCCCCTCCCCGGAGCGCACGGGGTCATCCTACCGGCTCTACAGCGAAGGCGACGTGGCCCTCATCAACCGGCTGCGGGCCCTCACGGAGCAGGGCATCGCGCCCTCGGACGCCGCCAACATGGTGCGCGACGCGGACGCCCCGGCCGAAGAGGTCGCCCCCGCCCCGGACCCGTCCCCGGCGGCCCCCGCCGCGTCCGGCGATCCGTGGCAGCACGCGGCCAACCGCATCGTGGGCGCCGTGCGCCGCTTCGACCCGGTCGAGCTGGAGCAGGCGGTCCGCCGCGCGATGATGCTCGGCTCTGCCCGCCGGATCTTCGATCGGGTCTTCGCGCCCGCCCTGCGGCACGTGGGCGACGAGTGGCACGCGGGCCGGCTGTCCATCGCGCAGGAGCACCTGGCCACCGAGTACCTCGGCTCGGCCACCCGCGATCTGCTGCGGCTGCTGCAGCCCGATCAGCCCAGCCGCCAGATCTTGATGGCGTGCGTGCGCGGCGAGCAGCACCTGCTGCCGCTGTATGGCTCGGCGCTGCACTTCGCCCAGTGGGGCTACCAGGTGGTGGTGCTGGGCGCCGACACCCCGCCCGAGGCCGTGGCCCACGCCTGCGCGTCGCTGAACCCCGACGTCGTCGGCCTGTCCATCACCCAGCCCCGCGCCCTGGGTGACGCGCAGGGCCTCTTCACCGCCTATGGCAAGGCCTGCGGGCCCCTGCCGTGGCTGGTGGGCGGCACCGGCGCCGAGGCCGTCGCGGCCGCGGTGCAGGCCGCCGGCGGGCTGGTGGCGACCAAGGACACCGCCGCCATGCGCGACACCCTGGACGCCCGCATCCGCGCCAGCGCCGGCTGAATCTCAGCCCGTGGGGGCCGTCCGCCGCGGCCACCCGCGCCGGCGCCCCCGCCGCCCGCCTGGAGGTCCAATGCGCCCGCTGACCCACGCCCTGTGTGCCCTGACCCTGCTCGCGCTGCCCGCTGCGGCGCCGGCAGCCCCTGCTGTCCCCGCGGCGGCGCCGACCCTGTACGCCGGCTACCAGGAGGTCGTGGGCGAGAAGACGGTGCCCGTCATCGGCGCCCTCAAGACCCGCAACCGCGTGTGGTTCCTGGCCGAGCACCGCCCGCAGCCCAACGGCGACGTGACCCTGGTGCAGCGCACCTGCCAGGTGGCCTTCGACCGCGTGATGGGGGTGCAGGTGTCCCTGGGGCCTGGCCTGCTGGCCGCCCTGCCCCCCGTGACCATCCCCCTCACCCGCCAGCCCGACGGCAGCCTGGGGGGCGGCTGGACCCACGGCTGGGGCCGCGAGGATCTGGAGCGCGACGGCCACCCCGGGGCCACCATCGTGGTGGACGCGCCCATGTGCGGGGGCCGGCTGTACGTGGCGAGCCAGACCACCACCAAGGCCCGGGTGCGGCCCAACCGCGGCGGCCTCGACGGGCGGCTGATCGTGTCGGTGGACCAGCAGGTGCTGGGCGCCGACAGCGCGTGCCTGCGCGCCGCGAGCGAAGACGAGCACCTCGACCAGACCGGCTGGCTCCGCCTGGTGCCCGTGCCCGCGGGCAGCGACTGCCGCACCTTCTCCCGCGCCGCCTGGCCCGCCGCCCCCGGCCGCTGATCCGGCCCCAGCGCAGCCCTTCGGCGGCTGCGGCATCCAACCCCCTCGGCCCAGCCCGCTCCCAGCCCCCCGGAGGTGCCCATGGCGACCGATCCGCGGCCCCGCGTCCTCATCATCGGTGGCGGCTTCGCTGGCCTGCAGGCCGCCCGCCGGCTCGCCAAGGCGCCGGTGTCGGTGACCGTCGTGGACCGCCGCAACCACCACCTGTTCCAGCCGCTGCTCTACCAGGTCGCGACGGCGGTGCTCTCGCCCGCCGACATCGCCGCGCCCATCCGCGCCATCCTGCGTGATCAGGCCAACGCCCGGGTGATCCTGGGCGAGGTGCAGGCCATCGATCTGGCGAGCCAGACGGTGCACCTGGCGCAGGGCGAGCTGGGCTTCGAGCACCTGATCATCGCGGCGGGGGCCACCCACGCCTACTTCGGCAACGACGCGTGGCAGGCCGTGGCGCCCGGCCTCAAGACCGTCGAGGACGCCCTCGAGATCCGCCGCCGCGTGCTGATGGCCTACGAAGAGGCCGAGTGGGAGGCCGACGCCGCCGCCCGTCGGGCGAAGCTGACCTTCGTGGTCATCGGCGGCGGGCCCACGGGCGTCGAGCTCGCCGGCGCCCTCAAAGAGATCGCCGCCCGCACCATCCCCCGCGACTTCCGCTTCATCGACACCACCACCGCGCAGGTGATCCTGGTGGAGGCCGGCCCGCACCTGCTGGCCGCCATGCCGGCGGCCTCCCAGCAGGTGGCCCTGGACGACCTGCAGGCCATGGGCGTGGACGTGCGCCTGGGCAGCCGGGTGACGGCCATCGAGCCCGGCGCGGTGGTGCTGGGCGACGAGCGCCTGCCCGCCGCCAACATCATCTGGGCCGCGGGCGTGCAGGGCGCCCCGCTGGCGCGCACGCTGGGCGTGCCGCTGGATCGCCAGGGGCGGGTCATCGTGGGGCCCGATCTGGCGGTGCCCGAGGCCCCCAACGTCTTCGTCGTGGGCGACCTGGCCCACCGGGTGGACGACGCCACCGGCCGCCCCGTGCCGGGGGTGGCGCCCGCCGCGATCCAGATGGGCGCCTACGTCGCGGGGCTCATCGCCGACGAGGTCGCCGGGGCGTCGCCCGGCGCGCGGGCGCCCTTCCGCTACCGCGACAAGGGCTCGATGGCCACCATCGGCCGCAACCGCGCCGTGGCCGCCGTGAACGGCCGCGAGTTCTCGGGCCTGTTCGCCTGGGTCCTGTGGTCCCTGGTGCACGTCTGGTCGCTGATCGGCTTCCGGCGGCGGGTCTTCGTGATGTTCTCGTGGCTGTGGTCGTACCTCAGCTTCACCAAGGTGGCGCGGCTCATCACCGCCACGCCCGAGCCCCAGTTAACCCGCCCCCGCGACCCCCAGTCGCCCGAGGGCGCCACCGTCCCCCCCTCGCCCCAGACCGATCCTCCCTAGCGCCGGGGCCGACTTTTCCTTGCCAAGTGGGCCGTTTCGTTGCCAAAAGTCCGAGGTTTACACCCCCTCACGACACAACGGAGGTCCATTGAGCACCCTTCCGGTCCAGGAGCGGCCCCCCGGTACGCCGCCTGATCAGCGGTACTTCCCCGCCGATGACGAGGCCCAGTTCACCTTCCGCGCCATCGCGGCGGGCTGCGTGGTGGGCAGCGTGGTCTCGTGCACCAACATCTACATCGGGCTGAAGATCGGCTGGACCTTCGGGGCCTCGATCATCTCGGCGGTGCTGGGCTTCGCCCTGTTCGCGGTGCTCGGCAAGAAGCTCTCGGTGCTCGAGACCAACATCACGCAGACAGCGGGCTCCGCGGCGGGCGCGATGGCGTCGGCGGCCGGGTTGGTCGCCGCCATCCCCGCCATGAACATGCTGGGCTACGAGTTCGAGTGGTACAAGCTGATGGGCTGGTCGCTGGGCGTGGCCTTCCTGGGCGTGTTCTTCGCCGTGCCGCTGCGCCGCCAGGTGGTCGAGATCGACCGGCTGCGCTTCCCCACGGGCACGGCCACCGCCGAGACCGTCATGGCCATGAACAGCGACGGCGGCGAGGCCATGGCCAAGGCCAAGGTGCTGATCTGGTCGGGGCTGGCGGCGGGCGGCTACGCGCTGGCGTCCCACTTCATCCCCCAGCTCGAGTCGCCCCCCCTGCACGTGTGGATGCCCGACAGCGTGTTCGCCATCGCGGCGGCCTGGGGCTTCAAGCTGTACCTCGGCCCGTCGCTGTTCGGCGCGGGCTTCCTGATCGGGCCCCGCGTGGCCTTCTCGCTGCTGCTCGGCGCCATCATCGCGTGGGCGGTGGTCGGCCCGCTCGCGCAGAGCCAGGGCTGGGCGGCTGGCCCGGTCATGAGCTACGCCAACGGCGCCCGCGGCTGGCTGCTGTGGCCCGGCGTGGCGCTGATGGTGGCCGAGGCGCTCACCAGCCTCGCCCTGTCGTGGAAGACCTTCGTGCGCGCCCTGAAGGTGCCCAAGAACCTGGGCGATGACGGCCAGGCGGTGGTCAACCCCGAGGGCATCCCCAACAGCTGGTGGATGGGCGGCCTGGCCGCCGGCACGGTGCTCACCTGCACCCTCGCGCAGATCATCTTCGACATCCCCGTGTGGATGACCCTCATCGCCGTCGCCCTGTCGGCCGTGCTGGCCATCGTGGCCGTGCGCTCGGTGGGCGAGACCGACATCAACCCCGTGGGCGGCATGGGCAAGGTCACCCAGCTGGTCTACGGCGGGCTGGCCCCCGGCGCCACGGGCACCAACCTGATGGCCGCCGCCATCACCGGCGCCGGCGCGAGCCAGGCCGGCGACATGATGCAGGACCTCAAGACCGGCCACCTGCTGGGCGCCTCGCCCCGCAAGCAGTTCCTCGCCCAGCTCGCCGGCATCTGCGCCGGGGTGGTCTTCGTGGTGCCGGTCTACACCATCTTCACCGACGCCTACGAGATCGGCGGCCCCAAGCTGCCCGCCCCGGCCGCCTTCGCCTGGAAGGCCATGGCCGAGCTGCTCGCCAAGGGCTTCGAGGCCCTGCCGCCCTACGCCCTCGAGGCGGTCATCGGCGCGGCGATCGTGGGGGTGCTCACCGCGCTGTTGCGCAAGGTGCCGGCGATCAAGGCCTACGTGCCCAGCGGGCTGGCGATGGGCATCGCGTTCATCATCCCGGCGTACTACTCGCTGGTGATGTTCTACGGCCTCATCGCGTGGTTCATCTGGAAGAAGATCAACCCGGGCGCGGTCAGCAAGCTCGACTTCGCCCTGGCCTCGGGGCTGGTGGCCGGCGAGGGCCTGATGGGCATCGTCAACGCGGCCCTCACCATGCTCGGCGTGGGCCCCATCACCTGATCTGGCCGTCAGCGCGCCCCCGCCCCGGGGGCCCGGCCGGCCGCCGCCAGCGCGGCCGCCAGCGCCACCGCCGCCGCCTGCTCACACAGCGGCGCGAACCGCCCCGCATACGACCGAAACCCCACCGCCGAGGCGGCCGCCTGCTGCCGCACGGTGAGGTGCGTCATGGGGAACAGGCCGCTCACCACCGCCAGCTGCACCATCAGGTAGTCCTCGGCGGCCTCCGGCGAGAGGGCCGGGAAGGCGGCGCACAGGGCCGCGATGACGGCGCCGCTGGCGGTGTAGAGCACGCCCTTGTAGGCCTGCAGCCGCTCGGCGGACACCCCGCGCTCCAGGTGCGTGTGCAGGATCGACAGCAGCCGCAGCAGGCGCGGCCGGGCGTCGAGCCCTTGGGCCCAGGCGTGGGCGAAGGCGGGCGCGGTGGGCTCCGCCGCGCGCCACGCCTCGACGAGCCCGGCGCTCCATGTGGTGACGTCCTCACACAGCAGGTCGAGGAAGATCGCCTCGCGGGTGCGGTAGTACTTGTACAGGTTCGACCGCGTGAAGCCGGCCTCGCGGGCCACCGCCGCGAGGGTGATGCCGTCGAAGTCCTCGCGGTCGTACAGCCGCGCGGCGGCGGCCAGCAGCGCGTGGCGCCGCTCGGCCTTCTGCGCCGCGCTCCGGGCCCGCTCGAAGGCCGTCACGCGGCGGCCTTGACCTCGCCGAACACGCCCTCGGCGATGAGCTGATCCATGTGATCCGCCAGCGTCTCGGCCAGCGGGCGGTAGGTGAGCCCCAGGGCCTGCACGCTCTTGCTGTGATCGCCCTTGAAGGGCCAGCCCACGTTGCGGCTCACCACCTTGCGGGTCATGGCCTTGTTGGCCAGGGGGCCCACCAGCCAGACCAGCCACTTGGGCAGCGTGCGCCGGGGGATCGGCAGGCGGTCGCCGTAGCGAGCGGCCAGCAGCGCGGCCACCTCGACGAAGCTGCTGTTGTGGGCCGACACGATGTGTCGCCCCTCGGCCTCGGGCCGCAGCGCCGCCTGGTAGTGGGCCTCGGCCACCTCGCGCACGTCCACGATGCCCATGCCGTAGTCGGGCACGCCCATCTTCAGCGTGCCGTCGCCGAACTGGGTGAGCAGCTTGAAGCTCTCGGAGCTGGCGTGGTGGGTGGTGCCCGGCCCGAGCACGAGGGACGGGTTGATGGTCACGAGCGACCAGCGGTCCTGCGCGGCGTGGGCCGCCCAGGCGGCCCGCTCGGCGGCCGTCTTGGAGTACGAGTAGGCCTGGTGGTCGACGGACGAGGTGGTGTTCCAGTCCGCCTCGGTGAACACGCCCCCGGCCACCTGCTCGAGATCGGCGTTGTCGCCGTAGATGGCGGCGCAGGAGCTGGTCACCACCACCCGCCGCACCGACGGGGTGGCGTCCACCTGGGCCAGCACGTTGCGGGTGCCCTGCTCGGCGGGCTCGACCAGGTCCCGCACGGGATCCGCCACGCTGGTCGTGAAGGGCGAGGCCGTGTGGCAGACCACGTCGCAGCCGGCCATGGCCTCGGCGAAGCTGCCCGCCGTGAGCAGATCGGCCTTGAACAGCCGCAGGGTGCCCGGGGCGTCGGCCGCGAGGGCGTCCAGGTGGGCGCGCTTCGCGGCGTTGTCGGGATCGCGCACGGTGCCGTGCACGGTGTGGCCGCGATCGAGCAGCAGCTTGATGAGCCAGCCGGCGACGTAGCCGGTGGCGCCGGTCACGAGCACGGTGGTGGGGGGGTCGGTGTGCGCCATGGGGACCTCGGGGGGCAGGGGCTGGAGAGCCGGTTTAGAGACGCTGCGTCGCCTATATTGGAGACGCGGTGTCTCCTGTCAACGGATCCCGTGTGACGATCTGTGAAGGGGCCCGGCCACAAACGGGGCGCGCGCGCTGGCCGGGGGTGCGGGGCCCTGGCAGACTGCGCCCGTCGCCACCCCGGGAGCCGCCATGTCCACGCCCTACCCCCACCTGCTCGAGCCCCTGGACCTGGGCTTCACCACCCTGCCCAACCGGGTGCTGATGGGCTCGATGCACGTCGGCCTGGAGGATGAGCGCGGCCCGCTCACCGCCCTGGGCCAGTACTTCGCCCGCCGGGCCGAGGGCGGCGTGGGCCTGATCGTGACCGGCGGCATCGCCCCCAACCGCGAGCTGTGCGCGGTGGGGCTGGCCAACCTGCTCGGCGGGCTCTTCGCCGCCCCGCCCACCTCGGCGAGCTTCAGCCGCACCGCGCTGAATCGGGAGGCCGGGGCCCGCACCCCGCTGGCCAACGCGGTCGCCGCGCTCGCCGCCGCCGCCGCGGTGCTCTTCGCCGGCGACCTGCTCGCCCGCATCCCGCTGCCGGTGCTGGCGGCGATCATCATCGTCGCCGCCGCCGGCATGGTCGACCTGGCCGAGATGCGGGCCATCTTCGACCTGCACCGGGCCG
>JAUHVS010000235.1 GCA_030424955.1 bacterium
GCGACCGATTTCTACCGCTCGGGCCGGTTCGACGAGATCCTGCGGCGCTGCTGCGAGCGCTATGACGCGATCATGAAGATCATGCTGGAGTGCCCGAGCCCCGTGTTGGGGCCCACCAGCATGAACAGGTTGGGGAACCCCGCCACCGTGCAGCCCTTGTAGGCCTGCGGGGCGTCGGCCCAGGCGTCGGCCAGGGACTGCCCAGCGAGCCCCGTCACCTCGAAGGGCGGCCCCGCCTCGGCGGCGTCGAAGCCCGTCGCATACACCAGCACGTCCAGCGGGTGGGTCACGCCGTCGGCGGTGCGCACGCCCTCGGGGGTGATGGCCTCGATGCCCGCGGTCACCAGCGACACGTCGGGGCGCTGGAGCGCCTGCAGGTAGGTGTTGCTCAGCAGCACCCGCTTACACCCCAGGGTGTAGGGCGGCGTCAGCCGGGCGCGCAGGGCCGGGTCAGGGACGGCCGACTTCAGGTGCGCGCGGCCCTCGGCCTCGACCAGGCGCATCACCTTCGGCAGGTGCACGAACCCCAGCACCCGCCACTCGAGCCGCCAGTAGGTCCACCAGCGCGCCAGGGTCTGCAGGGACGGCCAGGCGGCATAGGCCCGCTGACGGCGCGGCGACACCGCCCCGTCGGGCTTCGACAGCACCCAGTGGGCCGTGCGCTGGAACACCGTGAGGTGCTCGGCCTGGCCCGCGACCTCGGGCACCACCTGCACCGCGCTGGCCCCGGTGCCGATGATCCCCACCCGCTTGCCCTCGACGGGCACGTCGTGGCGCCAGCGGGCGGTGTGCCAGCGCTCACCCTCGAAGTCATCGGCGCCCGGGATCGCGGGCGTCCAGGGCCGGCTCAGGCCGCCACAGGCGGGCACGAGCACCGCCGCGCTCGCCTCGCTGCCGTCGTCGAGGGTCAGCCGCCAGCGGGCCGCGTCACCGTCCCAGCGCGCGGCCTGGACGCCGCACCCGAAGCGGATCAGCCGCCGCACGTCGAAGCGATCGGCGCAAGCCTCGAGGTAGTCGCGGATCTCGCGCCACGGGGCGAAGCGCCGCGACCACGCGGGGTTGTGGGCGAAGCTGAAGCTGTAGAGGTTCGACGGCACGTCGCAGGCGGCGCCCGGGTAGGTGTTGTCGCGCCAGGTGCCCCCGAGGGCCTCGGCGCGCTCGTAGATCGTGACCTGCTCGACCCCGGCCCGGCGCAGGGCGATGGCCGCTGCCAGCCCGCCGAAGCCGCTGCCCACGATGGCCACATCCGGCGCGCTCGCCATCGGCCGCCCCCCTTTCTTCGCCTTTGACCGCAGCGCACTTGGCCATCGGGCCAAGCGCCCGCTACTGTCGGCAGGGTCGGGGGTGAACATGACAAAGACAACGTTCTTGGCCGCGGCCCTTGGGCTGACGATGGCGGCCTGCACAGACGGTGACCCGGTCCCGCAGGGGCCGGGCGGCGCAGCCGACGGCGGCCAGGCCGCAGGCGGCGCGGGGGGCCAGGGCGCAGGCGGCGCAGGCGCTGGCGGCGCGGGTGGCCAAGGGGCCGGTGGCGCAGGCGGTGCGGGTGGCATGGCGGCGGGCGGCGCGGGCGGCATGGGCGCCGGTGGCTCCGGTGGCATGGGCGCCGGTGGCGCGGGGGGCATGGGCGGCGCGCCCGTCCCCGACGTCTGCGCCGATCCGGGGCGGCCCGTCATGCGGCGGCTCAACCGCTTCGAGTACGACAACACCCTGCGCGACCTGCTCGGCGACGACTCGCGGCCGGCCGCGCGCACCTTCCCCGAGGACGACCTGGGCTACGGCTTCGACACCGTGGGCGACACCCTCAACGTGTCGCCGCTCCACCTCGAGGCCATGCTGGGCGCCGCCGAGGACGCCGTGCAGCTGGCCCTCGACGGCCCGGTGCAGTCGGCCTTGTACACCTTCGAGGCCGAGGCCGTGGGCAGCGAGGTGGGCGCCGCCTGGCGCGACGAGGCCTGGAACCTGTGGTCGAACGGCCGCCTGGTGGCCTCCGTGCCCCTCGCGGGCGACGGCCGCTACGCCCTGCGCGTGCGGGCCTGGGCTCAGCAGGCCGGCCCCGAGCCGGCGCGCATGACCATCAGCCTCGACAACCAGCTGCTGCACACCGTGGACGTCGAGGCCGTGCAGGCGGGCCCCGAGGTCTACGCCTTCGAGGTGCAGGCCACCGCCGGCGTGCACGCCCTCGAGGTCGCCTTCATCAACGACTTCTACGATCCCGACAACGCCGATCCGAGCCAGCGCGACCGTAACCTGTACGTCGACTGGTTCGAGCTGGAGGGCCCCCTGGACGCGGCGCCCCCCAACCCCGAGGTGCGCGCGCAGATCATGGTGTGCGAGCCCGCCGGCGACGGCGACACGGCCTGCGCCCGCCAGATCGTCGAGGCCTTCGCGCGCCGCGCCTGGCGGCGCCCCGTCGAGGCCGCCGAGGTAGACACGCTGATGACCCTGGTGACCGACGCCGTCGAGGGCGGCGACGGCCTGGACGTGGGCCTGCGCTGGGCCCTGCAGGCCTGCCTGGTGTCCCCGAACTTCCTCTACAAGGTCGAGGCCGGCGAGCCCGCCCGGGCCCTCGATGACCACGAGCTGGCCACGCGGCTGAGCTACTTCCTGTGGAGCAGCACCCCCGATGACGCGCTGCTGGCCGCGGCCGACGCCGGCGCCCTCACCGGGGACGCCGCGGCGCTGGACGCCCAGGTCGCCCGGCTGCTGGCCGACCCCAAGGCGCAGGACTTCGTCGCCCACTTCGGCGACCAGTGGCTGCACTTCGACTCGATGGACCGGGTGGACCCCGACTGGAACTACTTCCCCGACTTCGACGCCGATCTGCGGGTCGCCATGCGCACCGAGGCCCGGCTGTTCTTCAACGAGCGCATGCTCGGCGACGCGCCGGTCACCGGCCTGCTGAGCGCCGATCACACCTTCCTGAACGCGCGGCTGGCCACCCACTACGGCCTGGCCCTGGACGGCCCCGAGCTGGCCGAGCTGCCCGGCTGGCACACCACCCCGCTGGCGGGCACAGACCGCGTGGGCCTGCTGACCCTGGGCGCCGTGCTGACCGCCACCAGCTACCCCACCCGCACCAGCCCCGTGAAGCGCGGCAAGTGGGTGCTGGAGCAGCTCTTGTGCGAGCCCCCGCCCCCACCCCCCGCCGGGGTCGAGGCCGATCTGGGCGACGTGGATCAGTCTCAGAGCCTGCGTGAGCGCCTCGCCCAGCACCGCGAGGATCCGAGCTGCGCCGCCTGCCACGCCATGATGGATCCCATCGGGCTGGGGCTTGAGAACTTCAACGGCATCGGCGCGTGGCGCACCATGGACGGCGTCCACCCCGTCGACGCCAGCGGCGAGATGCCCGACGGCAGCACCTTCGAGGGCGGCCGTGAGCTGGCCGACCTCCTCGCCGAGGACTTCCGGCTGCCCGGCTGCTACGCCAGCAAGGTGGCCACCTACGCCGTGGGCCGGGGGATCAGCCCCTATGACCGCTGCCTGAAGGCCACCGTCGTCGAGCCCGGCGCGGCCGACGGTCACCGCCTGCTGTCGACCGTGCAGGCCCTGGTCCGCAGCCCGCTGTTCACGCGGCGCGGCGTCGCTGAGGAGGGCGAGTAATGCTGCCGCTGCTGAAGACCCCCATCTCGCGCCGCGCCTTCCTGCGGGGCACCGGCGCCGCGCTCTCGCTGCCGTTCCTCGAGGCCATGCTGCCCCGCGCCGCCCGGGCCCAGGGCGCCGGCGGGGCCCGCTGCAACGTGCTGGCCTTCTACGTGCCCAACGGCATGCACATGCCCGCGTGGACCCCAGCCGGCCTGGGCCGCGACTGGGCGATGTCGCCGATCCTCACGCCCATCGCGGCCTTCCGCGACAAGATCAACGTGATCTCGGGGCTCAACAACAACCCCGCCCGGCCCGATGGGCCCGGGGATCACGCGGGGGGCACCTCGGGCTTCTTGACGGCGGCCCACGCCTTCAAGACCGACGGCGCCAACATCCGCCTGGGCGTGAGCATCGACCAGGCCATCGCCCAGCAGGTCGGCGGCCAGTCGCGCTTCTCGTCTCTCGTGCTGGGCGCCGAGGGTGGCGGCAACGCCGGGGGCTGCGACTCGGGCTACTCCTGCGCGTACAGCCGCAACATCTCGTGGGTGGGCGAGAGCCAGCCCGCCGCCAAGGAGACCAACCCGGCCACCCTGTTCGACCGGCTGTTCGGCACCCCCGCTGGGGTCGATCCCGTCGCCGCCGAGCGCCGGCGCCGGGGCCGCCGTAGCATCCTCGACGTGGTGCAGGGCGACGTGGCCCGGCTCGAGGCCCGCCTGGGCGCCGCCGACCGCCGCAAGCTCGACCAGTACCTCACCGGCGTGCGCGAGGTGGAGCGCCAGATCGACCTGGCCGAGAACCAGCGCTGCGACGCGGGCGTGCGCCCGGAGCGGCCCGAGATCTACGTGCAGACCATCGAGCAGCTCATCGACCTGACGGTGCTGGCGCTGCAGTGCAACCAGACCCAGGTGGTGACCTTCATGCTGGCCAACGCGGGCAGCAACCGGTCGTTCCCCTTCCTCGACATCGCCGAGGGGCACCACCAGCTCAGCCACCACCAGGGCAACCCCGACAACCACGCCAAGCTCCAGCGGATCAACACCTGGGAGCTCGGCATGTTCCAGCGGCTGCTGGCCGGGCTCGACGCCGTGGATCGCGGCGGCCAGACCCTGCTCGACGAGTCGGTGGTGTTCTTCTCGAGCGAGATCGAGGACGGCAACGCCCACCGCCACACCAACCTGCCGGTGGTGCTCGCGGGCGGGGCCTCGGGGCAGCTCGCCACCGGCCGCCACCTGGACGCCGCGGGCGCGCCGATGGGCAACCTGTTCACCACCCTGGGCCAGCTCGCGGGGGCCGACATCGCGCAGTTTGGCGACGACGGCACCGGCGCCCTCGACCTGAGCTGATCCCCCCTCGCGTGACATGGTGAGGGCGCGCCCCTTCGGGTAGAGTGCTCCCATGTCTGACCACCGTTTCCAGACCGGGGCGCTGATCCTCGACCGCTACCGCGTGCAAGGCGTGCTCGGGGCGGGCGGCGTGGGCGTGGTCTACGACACCGTCGACGATCGGCTGGGCCGGCCCGTGGCCGTCAAGGTGCTGCGCCGATCGGCCCAGGACCACCGCACCGCCGCCAAGCGCACCGTGCGCGAGGCCCGCGCGCTCGGCTCGCTGAGCCACCCCCACCTGGTGACGCTGCTCGACTTCGACTACCTGGACGACGGCTGCCCCGTGCTGGTGATGGAGCGCGTGGGGGGCGAGTCGGCGCAGGCCCTGCTGCGCCGCGAGGGCTCGCTGTCGGTGGCCGCCGTCATCGACATCCTGCGCCAGAGCCTCGACGCCCTCGATGAGCTGCACGCCGCCGGCATCATCCACCGCGACCTGAAGCCCGGGAACATCCTGATCGAGCAGCCCGAGGCCAACAGCTACCGGGTGAAGCTCATCGACTTCGGCATCGTGCAGCTGGTGGCCGACGAGGCCGCCACCGCGCTGACCCTCAGCGGCGAGGTCTTCGGCAGCCCGCGCTACATGTCGCCGGAGCAGTGGACCCAGAAGCCCGTGGACGCGCGCACCGATCTGTACGCGCTGGGCATGATCGGCCACGTGATGCTGGCCGGCGAGCACTTCATCCAGGTGCGCAACCCGGTGCAGGTGTTCGAGGCCCACCTCAGCCCCCACCGCCCCCGGCTGACGGTGACCCGCACCGGCGAGGTGGTCCCCCCCGCCCTGGCCGACGCCCTGCACCGCGCGATGCTGCCCGACCCCGCCCAGCGCTTCGAGTCGGCCCTCGACATGCGCCGGGCCCTCGAGCCCCTGCTGACCGCCTCGGGCCACTTCAAGGTGGGCCCCCACTGGCTCGACGACGAGGAAGAGACCACCGTCGCGCCGCCCCCCGATCCCGACGCCACCCTCATGGATCCCGGCGCCCTGCGGAAGGCGCTGCTGCACGCCACGGGCGACGGCTTCCCCACCCTGAGCGTCGCCCCGGCCCCGCCCGCGCCGGCCCCCCAGGGCATCCGCAGCAGCGGCGATCAGCGGCTCGCCATCGCCGCCGGCGACGAGCGCACCGGCGTCACCCACGGCGACTTCGAGCGGGCGCTGAGCGAGAGCAAGCTGCCCAGCCCCCGCGCGCCGATGATGCCCACGCCCGCCGGCCCGATCCCGGGCCTGGCGCCGATCCCGTCGGTGGTGGTGGCCGACCGCCCCACGGTGCCCCAGCAGGGCCCCCCGTCGGGCCTCGACGCCTCCACGCCCGTGGTCACGGCGCCGGCCCCCCGCGGCCTGTGGGCGCGGTGGCTGGCCTGGCTGCGCAGGGCGCTCGGGCGCGGCTGAGGGCCCGGCAGACCCACCGCGGCCGGCGACCGTGGGGGCCCCAATGTGCCGGGCCCCGCAATTTGTGTTTCCATGAGACGACCGCTCGCGGGTCGGTGTCCTCGAGGGGGGCACCGCCCCACCGATCCACGGGGAGACGCTGCCATGCGCCGACTGACCTGGGGGTTCGCTGCCGCGCTCTGCGCGCTGTGGCTGCCCGCCGCCCACGCCCAAGCGCCGGACGACGGCGAGGCCGCCGCCTGCGACGACACCGTCGAGGTGGACCGCTTCCGCTACTACCGGCAGCTGTCGCTGGACCTGCGGGGCCACGTGCCCGCCGCCGATGAGCTGCAGGCGCTGGTCGAGGCCGACGCCGTGGGGCCCGAGGTGGTGGACGAGCTGCTCGACGGGCCCGCGTTCGCCCAGTTCGTGCGCCGCCACCACCGCGACCTGCTCTGGCCCAGCAATGAGCTGGGCGACATCATCAACCCCGCCTTCAGCCTGCTGCTGCCCGCCGGCTACGAGACCGGCCTGGTGGCCGACGCGCGGCTGTTCACCCTGGTGGTGGGCATCTACCAGCGCGGCGGGCTGGTGCCCTGCCTCGACCAGCCGGCCGAGTGGGACGCCGAGGGCGAGCTGGTGTTCGAGGCCCAGCCCGACGGCACCCGCCGCGAGGGCTACGTGATGGTCGAGCCCTATTGGGCGCCGGGCACCGAGATCAAGGTGTGCGCCGCCGAGGCCGCTCTGGCCCCGATCGCCGACAGCGGCGCCCCGTGCGACGACTACACCGGCATGATCACCGGCAGCTGCGGCTGCGGCCCCCAGCTCGAGCGCTGCGCCGGCGTCACCGTCGCCTACGACATCGTGAGCAGCCTGCAAGAGCAGCTCTTGCGCATGGTCGAGGCGCCCATCAGCGAGGGCCGCCCCTACCCCGACATGCTGCTGTCGGACGCCGAGGTGCTCAACGGGCCGCTGGTGCACTACTACCGGCACCTGGCGCCCATGGCCATCGACCCGATCGTGCTGACGGCCCCGGTCGCCGGCGCCGATCTGCCCGACATCCCCTACACCGACGGGGGCTGGTACCCGGCCCCGCGCCGGGCGGCGGAGCACGCGGGGGTGCTGACCAGTATGGCCTTCCTGCTGCGCTTCCCCACGGCCCGCGCCCGGGCCAACCGCTACTACCACGCCTTCCTGTGCGCGCCCTTCGTGGCGCCGCCGGAGGGCCTGCCGAGCCCCAACGACCCGTGCAGCAGCGAGCCCGACCTGCGCCAGCGCTGCGGGTGCGCCTACTGCCACAGCCAGCTGGAGCCCGCCGCCGCCTACTGGGGGCGCTTCGCCGAGGCCGGCACGCTGTACATGGACCCTGCGGAGTTCCCCACCTTCCTGCCCCGGTGCGCGGCCTGCGCCCAGGACCCGAACCTGCCCTGTGACGGGCTGTGTGAGCGGTTCTACGTGACCGAGATCGGCCACCCGAAGCAGGCGCCCTTCGCGGGCGTGCTCAAGGCCTACGAGTTCCGCGGGGAGGCCGAGATCGCCAACCTGGAGGCCGGCCCGGGGGCCCTGGTGTCGCAGAACGTCGAGGACGGCCGGCTGGCCCTGTGCGTGAGCGAGAAGCTCTTCGAGCGGCTCTACAAGCGCGCGCCCACCGACCGCGAGCGGCTGTTCGAGCTGCCGCGCTTCGCCGACGCCTTCGTGGCGAGCGACTACGACTTCAAGGCGCTGGTCAAGACCATGGTCACCGACCCCGGCTACCGGAGGATGGCGCGATGAGGCACCCCCACACGTTGAGCCGCTGGGTGATCCGCGG
>JAUHVS010000236.1 GCA_030424955.1 bacterium
CGCGGGCGGCCAGGGCGGCGCGGGCGGCCAGGGCGGCGCGGGCGGCCAGGGCGGCGCGGGCGGCCAGGTGTGCACCCCCGCGTGCGACGGCCGGCAGTGTGGGGCCGACGGCTGCGGGGGCGAGTGCGGCCCGGGCTGCGGCGCGGGCGAGGTGTGTGACAGCGGCCAGTGCAGCGCCGCCGGCTGCCCCGACGGCACCTTCGAGTGCGCCGGGGTGTGCAGCGCGCTCATCGACGATCCGGCGAACTGCGGCTCCTGCGGCACGGCCTGCGCCACCCGCCCCGGCGCCCTGACCCAGTGCATCGACGCGGCCTGCTACCTCAACTGCCCGGGCCTCGAGGGCGAGCCGCGCAGCATCGACTTTGACAGCGATCCCGCCAACTGCGGGGGCTGCGGTACCCGCTGCCCGGACGCCCAGGGCGGCGCGCCCACCTGCCGCGGGGGGGTCTGCGAGAGCCCGTGCCGCAACGGCGAGGTGGTGTGTGGCGGGGTCTGCGTGGATCTCAACGACGACGAGGATCACTGCGGCGCCTGCGGCACCCAGTGCGGTGACGGGGCGAGCTGCCAGCGGGGCGAGTGCACCTGCTGGGGGCGCAATCAGGCCTTCTGCGGGCCGGGCCAGTGCCCCGTGTTGAGCGAAGATCCCACCCACTGTGGCGCCTGCGGCAACGCCTGCCCGCAGGCCGAGGGGGGCGAGGCCCTCTGCAACCGCGGCGCCTGCGTCAACCCCTGCGCCGAGGGGCGCGAGCAGGGCGAGGTGTGCGGCGGCGTCTGTCAGGATCTGGCGGTGGATCCGCTGCACTGCGGCGCCTGCGATACGGACTGCGGGGCCGCCCTGGCGGCGCTCGACGTGCGGCGCAACTGCCAGGTGGGTGGCAGCTGCAGCGGCGGCCCGTCGCAGTGCACCGGCGGGCGCTGCGGCGTGCGCATCACCACCACCTGGAGCTCCACGGGGGGCAGCGACGCCGCGACCTCGTGCGCCCAGGTCTGCGGGGCGGTGGGGCTGGCCTGCGCCGAGGTGCCGTGGGAGGTCTGCGAGAACAACAACGACCGCTGGCAGGGCATCGACCTGGACGGCCGGCTGGGCGCGGGCTGCGCCATCGTCGACAGCCGCAACGGCTGGGGGCCACGGCTGTTGGCCTGCAACACCCAGGTGGATCAGGACGACGGCCACCCGTACTACATGACCCGCCGGCTGATGCACTGCGAGTGTGTTCAGGCCGATCCCGGCATGCCCGCCGCCGAGATCGTGCGGCCGGGGGCCTACCCGGGGGCGGGCTTCCAGCAGAACGGCAACAACACCTGGACCCTGCGCCTGGACGCCGCGGCGACGGTGGTGGCCGACACCCGTGGCTGCCCCCAGGACACGATCTTGACGGTGCTGACGGACGGCCAGGAGGTCGCCCGCAACGACGACTGGCAGGAGTATGGCTTCTGCTCGCGGGTGGAGGTTGAGCTGGGCGCCGGCGATCACACCATCGTGGTGGCGGGCTTCGGCAACCGGGCCGTCGAGCCCTACACCCTGCGCGTAGCCTGGTAGCTCTCGCCGTCACAGGCCGATCCAGCCCGCCGATCCCATCAGCGCGTCGGCGGGCCGGTCGCGTCGGCCCCACCGCGCCCGCCCCCGCCCCCCGAGGCTGCGCCCGCTCCGGCTGGTCAGCCGATCTCCCTCACGCTGCGTCCTTCGGCCGAGGTCTCCGTCTTTGGGGGCAGGAGGTGCAGACGATGACCCAGCCGATGACCGAGCAGCCCGTGACCGGGCCGATGACCGAGGACGGGATCCGCGCCGCGGTGCGGGCCCAGTACAGCCGCATCGCGGCGGGGGGCTGCGGCCCGGTGGCCTGCGGCCCGGGGGCCCAGGCGAGCCTGGGGCTCGGCTACAGCGCCGAGGATCTCGAGGCCGTGCCCGAGGGGGCCAACCTGGGCCTGGGCTGCGGCAACCCACAGGCCATCGCTGCGCTGCGGCCCGGTGAGGTCGTGCTCGATCTGGGCGCGGGGGCTGGCTTCGACTGCTTCCTGGCGGCCCGGCAGGTGGGCCCCGGGGGGCAGGTGATCGGGGTCGACATGACGGCCGAGATGGTGCGCAAGGCGCGGGCCCACGCGGCGACGCTGGGCTTGGCGAACGTGGGGTTCCGGCTGGGCGAGATCGAGCACCTGCCGGTGGCCGACGCCCGCGTCGACGTCATCGTGTCGAACTGCGTGATCAACCTGAGCCCCGACAAGGCGGCGGTGTTCCGCGAGGCCTTCCGCGTGCTGAGGCCGGGCGGGCGCCTGGCCATCTCGGACGTGGTGGCCATCGCCGCCCTGCCCGACGGGCTGCAGCGGGACATCACGGCGCTGACCGGCTGTGTGGCCGGCGCGATCGAGGCTGAGGCCGTCGAGGCGCTGCTGCGGGCGGCGGGCTTTGTGGACATCCGGGTGACGGTGCGGCCCGAGAGCCGGGCCTTCATCCGGGACTGGCTGCCCGGCTCGGGTATCGAGGCCTACGTCGCCTCTGCCACCATCGAGGCGGTCAAGCCCGGCGCCGCCTGCTGCGGCTGAGGAGCGCGCGATGATCGAGACGACAGCGGAGGGGCTCTCGAGCGACGGGGCGTGGCGGGCGCTCGAGGCCACCCTGCGGCCCTTCGTGGCGCGGCGGGTGCGCGACGCGGACGTGGACGACGTGGTGCAGGAGGTGTGCCTGCGGATCCACCGCGGCCTGCCCACCCTGCGCGACGATCAGCGGTTCGGGCCGTGGGTGTACCAGGTCGCGCGCCACGCCATCATCGACCACCACCGCGTCGCCGCGCGGCACCCAGGCGCGCCCCATGCGGCCCCAGAGGGCGCCCACGATCCCACAGCGCTGGACACGGGCGCCGAGGCCCGGGAGGTGGCGCTGTACGCAGCCCTGTTCGTGTCGATGCTGCCGTCCCCCTACCGCGAGGCGCTGACCCTCACTGAGCTCGAGGGCCTCACCCAGCGAGCGGCCGCCGAGCGGCTGGGGCTGTCGGTGTCGGGCATGAAGTCGCGGGTGCAGCGCGGCCGCGCCCGCCTGCGGGTGGCGCTGGATGACTGCTGTCACATCGCCCTGGACGCCCGCAACCGGGTGATCGGCTACACGCCCAGGGCCGACGGCAAGCTGCCCGACGGGTGCCGCTGGTAGCCGGCCGCGGCCGGCTCAGGCGCGCAGGCTGGCCCGCGGCACCTGCACCACGATGGAGCGGATGGCGCCGTCCCGGTTGAAGATGTGCGCGCTGTCGGCGGCGCTCAGCGCGGTGCCCTCGATGGCCTGTGTGGCCCCGCTGGCGCGGGTCAGGGTGATCCCGGCGGCGTCGCTCAGCTGGTAGCACACCGGGACCTGGCAGATGGTGAACGCCAGCGATCCTTCGGGCAGGGGCCAGTGGTGGGCCGCGCCGTGCACGTCCACGTAGTCGAAGGGGGGCGGCGCGCTCGCGAACTCGGCGCGGTGCAGCAGCCGCGGCTGGAAGTGCAGGCGCGCGTCCCGGGCCTCGACCCCCAGCTCGCCCCAGCGGGTGAGCACCTCTTCTTTGACCTGCCCGGTCATGCCCGGCTGCTGCGCCCCCATGTGCCGCGGCGAGTGCGAGTAGGGATCGGTGGGGATGGCGCCGAAGACCTCGGGCGACTTGGTGAACCCGAGCCCCAGGCGGATGTCGTCGTAGGCCGCCGCCAGCGCGTCGGCGTGGGCCGGATCGGCGCCCGCGTGGCACTCCTGCACCGCCAGCAGCAGCTTGGCCACCATGTGCCAGTAGATGCTGCCCAGGCCCTCGAAGGCGAAGAAGGTGCTGCTGCGGCCGGTGAAGGCGCGGTGGTTGAACACCGCCTCCCACAGGGCGAGCACGCCCTTGCGATCGGCCGGGCTGGCGCCCAGCGCGCTCAGGCGCGCCTCCACGTCCCGCGCGTTGGTCAGATCGCCCTGGAAGTGCACGGCGCCGGTGGCGTCGCGGACCACCAGCGAGCGGTCCCCGGTGTCGAGCAGCCGGCGCAGCAGCGGCACCTGCGCGGCGGCGTCCGCCGGCAGGGTGTTGCGGGTGAGGAAGGGCGGGATGGTCTGGTCGGGGTACAGCATGTAGCTGTGCTGGTCCGCGCGGTACAGGCCGCTGGCGCGCATGGCGGTCAGCAGGCTCAGGACCTCGGTGTCGGCCAGCAGGCCGGCGCTGAGGATGGCCACCTGGCCCTCGAGCATCAGGTCGAGGTGCTCGATTTTCACCTGGCCGGGGGCCAGCGCGAGGGTGTTGTACGCGTGGTACAGCCCGTCCGCCCGGCGGTTGGCCCGGATGCACTGGTCGACGGCCGCCTGCGCGGTGTCGAGCAGATCCAGCACGCGGGCCCGCGGGACCGACACGGGCGCGCCCAGGGCGCGCGCGTAGACCTGCGCGCGATAGGCCTCACCCGCGCGCCCGAGGGCCTCGACGGTGGCCGCCGGCTCGCCGCCCGCCGCCAGGGCCTGGGTCACGGCCTCCATGAGATCGGCGATGGGCCCAGCCATGGCGAAGGCCGCCTGCCCGCCCTCGGTGAAGAGCGCGCGGCAGAACCCGAGGTACCGCCGGATGTAGCAGACCGTGACCATCGACAGGCCCCAGCCCGCCAGGGCGTTGTTGGCGTCGTTCCACTCGGGGCGCTGGGTGTTGAGCCAGATGCCGCCGTCGGGCACGAAGTTGGTCAGCTTGGCCAGCAGGGGCACGAGCAGCTTCTCGGCGAGGGTCGCGAGGCAGACCTCGCCGTCGGGGCCGTGCAGGAGCTTGCCGTCGCCACCCTGCGCCGCGGCGCGGGCCATGAGCTCGTCGTGGCGGGCCTGGTTGAAGTGGATGCTCTGGCGCGGATCGGCCACCAGCGCGTCGAAGCCGCCGATCTCGTAGGGCACCTCGGCGTAGGCGTAGGCGCGCCGATCCAGATCCGCCGCGAGCCGGCCGGGGTGGTAGCGCGCGTCGGCCTCCAGCAGCCGCAGCAGGTAGATGATCTGGTGGTCGCCCCAGTAGCCGATGCCGCCCCACTCGTCGTCCGGCTCGTGGACCTCCCAGTCGATGCCCTCGCGGGTCACCCGGTAGGGGTTGTAGCCGTCGGCGGTGCTGGCGTTGAGGAACACGCTGATCATGTGCGGCAGCCAGCCGGGGTAGCTCAGCGACAGCGCCTCCCAGTTCTGGAAGATGTCGCGCCAGTTGCCCTCGTAGGTGTAGCGGGCCTCACCCTGGGCGTCCTTGAGCCGGATGGCGAAGCGGTTCCAGGGGCGGCTGGGATCGCCGTGGCGCCGGCTGAAGGTCAGCGGCAGGTACTCCGACGCGAGGCGGGCGAGCTGCGGATCGTCGATGCCCGCCGCGAAGGCGTGCAGCGCCGGCAGGGTGAGCGGATCGGGCAGCGCCGCCAGCGCCTCGGCGTGGCGGTCTGCGACGGCCCGGTTGCGGCTCTTGAGGAAGGTGGGGAAGTCGGCGCGTGGGAAGGCATAGCCCGCCGAGAAGGTGCCCCCGCGCATGCAGTTGAACAGCACGTTGGCGAAGTGGTGCACGCTGGCGTAGCGGTCGGCGGTGTGCTGCAGGCCGTCGGCGCTCGCGATGCGGTCGCGGAGCTGGCGGTGGTTGGCCTGCACGGCCGCCCGCACCCGCGCCGCCATCCGCTCCGGCTGCGCGAGCTCGGCCTTCAGGGCGACGAGGGCGGCGTGATCCAGCTCGGTATCGGCGCCGTGGATCCAGTCCTTGGCCTGGCCCGGGGCCAGGATCACCTGATCGGCGATGAGGCACGCCCCCGGGGCCCCGCGGCACTCCGGCTCCGCGTGCACGGGCTGCCCGCGGCGGAAGGCGGTGAGCTGCCGATCCGACAGGAGCAGGGTGGGGCTGTCGTGGCCGAGCGACCAGCCCACGGCGGCCCGCAGCGACTCAGCGGGCTCGGCCAGGTCGGTCAGCCGGGCGTTGAGGGTGTAGAGCCCGAGGGGCAGCCCGGGCACCCGCTCGTGGCGCATGTAGGCGGCGGCCAGGTAGCTGAGCTGGGCCATCATGTGCACGCTCAGGCCCGGCGGGTAGAGCTGGTGCCAGCCGTCGAGGTAGCGGACCTCGGCGGGCGCGTCGCCCAGGTTCTCCAAGGAGCACAGGCGCACGATGCCGTAGGCGTCGCAGGTGGTGAGCTCCCAGCGCAGGCGCAGGCGCAGGTCCAGGTTGGTCTCCTCGAAGACCAGCGAGGTGCCGTGCACGTGCTTGTAGAGCGTGCGCTGCACGGCGTAGGCGCGGCCGCTGTCCTGCCAGGGCTCCCACAGCGCCCAGCCGTCGCCCTGCCGCACGAGCAGGGTCGTGCGCGCGCCCATCGTGTCCGGGCGCTCGATGATGCGGTCGACGGTGACATACGGGAACAGGGCGCTGTCGGGCTGCACCCGCCCGGCGACGAAGGCGCCGTTGCTGCCCGCGAAGAGCCAGGGATCCGAGTCGCTCACGACGCTCATGAAGAACGGCGGCATGGCGTCGACGTTGGTCACCCGCAGGAAGGGCTGCCCGCCGAGATCCACGAGGTCCCAGCCGATCTCCGGGGCCGGGGCGTGGAAGGGCGTGGCTCCCAGGAGGACGTTGGGGGTCTGCATGGTGTGCCGTGCCTCAGTCTCGTCGGGGTCGGGGTGACGGTCGGCGCGCGGGGCGCCGCATCAACGCGATGCGTGGCTACGATGCCCTAGCGCGCGCTGCGGCTCAAGCCGTCGGGGGGTGGCGCGCAGGGGGCTGAGCCCCGGGCGGCCTTTTGAAATCAGGCAGTTGCGAGGGCAAGCCCGCGCCGGCGCCAGCCCGCCTCAGCCGGGCGTCCAGAGGTGGGGCGTCAGCCCACCCGTGCCTTGGGGAGGGGCGGCGGCGGTCGCCGCCCTGGCGACGGGCACGAGGTCCTGGCCAGCGCGCCTGAGCGGTCGGCCTGCGCCCGGCCCGCCCCGGTGCCACTTGTCTGGCGTTATGTTCTGCAGATCAGTCGCTTACGAGAAAGTTGATCACTTTGGCGTGACAGCCGCGCTGGCTGTCCGATGTACCCATGAGTGGGCAGCACCGGGCGACCGCGCAGATGGGCAGGCGACAGCGCTACTTCCCCAACGGCAGCACCGTCGAGGTGATGGCGCGCACACACCGCGCGACGCGGCTGCTGCGCCCGTCGGCGGCGAGCAATTCGCTGTTCGTGGGGGTGATCGGGGAGGCCCTGCGGCGGTTCGGGGACTGGATCCAGGTGCACGACATCGGCGGCCTGTCGACGCACTACCACAAAGCGCTGACGCTCGCGTGCCAAGAGGCCTTCGAGGCCTACATGCAGTTCGTGCAGAGCCAGCTGGCCGTGAAGCTGGGCCTGGAGGTGGACTGGCAGGCCAAGCTGTGGGGCGGCCGCTACTCGGCGGGGGTCGTCTGCGAGAGCGCGCAGCCGTTGCGGCGGGACTACATCTGGGGGCAGGGCCTGCCGGAGAACCTGTTCGAGAGCCCGCTGGACAACCCCTGCGTGAACTCCATCAGCGCGCTGGCGGCGGGCGACTTTGCGCTGAAGGGGGTATGGATCAGCAAGACGCGGCTGACGGACGCGGGGGTGGACTGGCACGACCATGAGCGCCGTGCGGCCTTCGAGGAGCCCCGGGAGGTGCCGCTGCACCCGTGGCCGATGGACCGGGGCAAGTCGCGGGCGCAGCGGCAGGCGGACGCGATCGAGGGGGCCGCGCGGCTGACCGCAGCGCAGGCGAAGGCCCGCGGCCGCCGGCGGGTGTTCGGGGCCGAGCGCATGCGGGCGGTGCACCCGCACACGCGGACCAAGAGTCCGCAGGTCGGGACGGGCTGCCCCCTGGTGTGGGGCACGGCGGCGGAGGAGGCCACCTTCAAGGCGGCGTACGCGGCGGAGATCGAGAAGCGCGACCGGCTGATGGACGACCTGGTGGCGGGCCTGAACCCCGAGGCGTGGCCCGAGGGCCTGGCCATGCACAGCGTGCTGCGGGTGGCCCTGCGGCGGCGGACGGCGCAGGCGGCGAAGGTTCGGGCAAACCTGAGGGCGGCGGGCCTTGAACACCTGGCCGAAGAGGCGGCCGCCGGCTGGCCGGCGCTGACGCGGTGGGTCGAGCCGATGCCGGTGGTGGCGCCGTTCGTGCCGCCTGCGGTGACCTGGACCCGGCGGATGGTGCGCAGGCAGCGGCC
>JAUHVS010000237.1 GCA_030424955.1 bacterium
GCAGAAGCCGCAGGTGCTGCCCTGGAGGGCGGGATGAGCGCTCTCACCAAAAGCCATCGCATTGCTTCTGGTTTGTCCTCCGCAGGTGGCGCTGAAGTATGCGGGCAGGATCTCTTGCTCGAAGGCCCGCGACTGGGTGAGGTCGATGCCCAAGAGCCGGTGGCCGTAGGGCCCGGCGCAGGAGCAGCCGCCACGGGCCTGGATCCCGAACAGGTCGTTGAGCAGCGCCACCACGTAGTTGTGGTGGAGCTGCTGGCCGGGCAGGCCAAACATCAGCGACAGGATCGACAGGCGCCACGCCCGCGGGTTGCCCAGCACCCGCAGCGCCGGATCGGGCCCCCAGCGCTCGATGGCCCGCTGGATGAAGTCGCGCTCCCGGGCCCGGATCTCGGGCACGCCCACGGCCTCTTTGAGCTGGAACACGAGCCCGGCGCGGATGGACTCGATGATGGCCGGCGTGCCGCCCTCCTCGCGGTGCACGGGATCGGCCAGGTAGCGGTGTTCGGTGGCGTTGACGTAGGCCACGGTGCCGCCGCCCGGGGCGCTCGGGATGGGGTTGCGGGCCAGCAGCGCCTTCTTGACCACCAGCACCCCGGGGGTGCCCGGGCCGCCGATGAACTTGTGCGGCGACAGGAACAGGGCGTCCTTGTAGACGAGGTCGCCGTCGGGGCCGTCGTCGGCCATGTTCATCTCGATCTGCACATACGGCCCCGCCGCCGCGAAGTCCCAGCATGAGAGCGCGCCGTGGCGGTGCAGCAGCGCCGCGACCGCCCGGGTGTCGGTGCCGATGCCCGTCACGTTCGAGGCCGCCGAGAAGCTGCCGATCTTCAAGGGTCGGTCGGCGTACCGCTCGAGCGCAGCCTCGAGCAGCGCCAGATCCACGTGGCCGTCGGCGTCCTCGTCGATGACCACCGTCTCGCAGATCGACTCCCGCCAGGGCAGCTCGTTGGAGTGGTGCTCGTAGGGCCCGATGAACACGACGGGGCGCTCAGCCGGGGGGATGCTCCCCGAGAACCCGTAGGCGTCGTCGAGCGGACGCGGGATCCGCAGGCCCAGGATGTCGACGAGCTTGTTGATGGCGGCCGTGGCGCCCGAGCCGCAGAAGATCACGGCGTCGTCCGCCCCTGCCCCCACCGCGCGGGCCACGATCTCGCGGGCCTCCTCGCGGAAGCGGGTGGTCTGCAGGCCCGTGCCCGAGCTCTCGGTGTGGGTGTTCGCGTAGAGCGGCAGGACCTCGGCGCGGATGAAGTCCTCGATGAACGCCAGGGAGCGGCCGGACGCGGTGTAGTCGCAGTAGACGACGCGGCGCACGCCGTAGGGGCCATCGAGCGCCGTGTCGGCCCCGATGATCCCGTCGCGGATCCGCTCGATGAGGGCTGCCTTGTCCGCCACGTCTGCCTCCCTGCTGCGTCGCCAGGCGTAGGCCCGGCCTCGCCTTCGCGCGCTCGCCACCGGCCAGGTGGCTGGGACCGGGGCGCACCCCGACTCAGCCGCGCATACGGTAGCCCTGCGGCGCCGCCACCGCCAGCGTGGCTGTGACCGCCCTGCGGCGCCGGGGGCCCTGCCCTCCCCTGGCATCCAGCCCACCACTGGCCGCCGGATCAGGCTACCCTGCGGCCGACGGATCACGCGGAGGCACGGCATGGGGCGGTGGTGGCACTGGGTGTGGGTGAGCCTGCTGGTGGGCTGTGGGGCGCGCCCGCTGGCGCCGGTCCCGGCGACGCGGCGGGTGGTGGTGATCAGCCTCGACGGCTTCCGCCACGACTACCCCGAGCGCACCGACACGCCCACCCTCGACCGGCTGGCCCGCGAGGGCGTGCGGGCCACACGGCTGACGCCCCCGAGCCCCAGCCTGACCTTCCCGGGGCACGCCAGCCTCGCGACCGGCGCCTCCCCCGTGCGCCACGGCATCCTGGCCAACCGCTTCCACGACCGCGTGCGCGGCGCCTACGCCTACGAGGACGATCCCAGCTGGTACGACGTCGATCCGCTGTGGATCCACAGCACGCGGCTGGGCCTGCGCACCCACGTCTACCACTGGGTGGGGAGCGGCGGCGCTCGCGGGGGGGTCGAGCCCGCCGAGTGGCGGCCCTTCGCGAAGATCCCCGACGACAAGAAGGTGGCGCAGATCCTGGCGTGGCTGCAGGCCCCCGCCGCCGACCGGCCGCGCCTGATCATGAGCTACTTCGCGGGCTGCGACCACGCCGGGCACAGCCATGGCCCCGACAGCCCCCAGGTCACCGCCTGCGTCGCCGAGACCGACGCGCGGCTCGGGCGGCTGGTGGCGGGGCTCTCGGCCCTGGCCGATCCGGCGACGCTGGTGCTGGTGAGCGATCACGGCATGACCCGCACCACCCGCCAGGTGGACCCCCGCCCGGCGTTCACGGCCATCGGCCTGGCGCCGCGGATCGTGATCGGCGGGCCCGTCGCCAACGTGTACCTGCCGGCAGGGGCCGACCCCGACGCGGCGGCCCGCGCGGCGGCCAGCCTGCCCCACACGACCGTACGCCGGCCCACGGGGGCGGATCGTCACCCCACGCGCACAGGCGACCTGGTGCTGGTGGCAGACTTCGGCGTGCAGTACAGCATGGCGCCCGCGAGCAAGCCGATGCTGGCGGGCCACCACGGCGGCGATCCGCTGCACCCCGACATGGGCGCGATCTTCTTCGCCTGGGGCGACGGGATCGTGCCCGGGGCGCCGCTCGCCGCCCCCCGGGCCATCGACGTCGCGCCCACGCTGAGCGCCCTGCTGGGCATCCCGCCCCCGCCGGGCGCTGAGGGCGAGGCGCTCACCCGCATCCTGCAGCGCGCCCCCTGATGACCCGCTGGCAGCGTGTTGGCGCTCGCGGACCGAGCCCGCGCGAGCGGGGCTCCGAGTCCGAGGCGCCGCCCGGTCGGCGGCGCAGCGCATCGCTGGGGTCGCGGCACCGTCGCAGCCGGCCCGCTGGTCCCAAGACCGGGTGACCGACGCGCCCGTCGGCCCCGGCGAAGGGCGCGCGCCCTGTCAGTCGTCCTCAACCCGGGCGCGCCCCTTGGGCCGGCGGGCGGCGGCCGGCGGGGTGCCCAGGCCGCTCAGCATGGCGGCGGCGAGGTGGTAGCGCACCCCCGCGGGCGGCATGGAGCTGGCCTCCGAGCGCACCGGCCCCCCAGCCGGATCCACCACGACCGGGGGCGGCCCTGACGCGAGCCGGGTGCGCCCCGGCTGGCTCGTGGACGGCCTCAACCGAGCGCGGCGCAGCCCCGAGGCGGGCGGCGCGGGGGGCGCGGCCGCGGGCGCTCCGACGGGCTCGCTCGCCGTCGCCCGGCTGGCCGGCGTGGGCGACGGGGCTGGCGGCGTGCGAGGCGCCGACCCCGTGGCCGGGGGCGGGGTCGGGCTGGGCGGCGTCAGGCTCGGCGGGGGCGTGCGCGGGCCCCCACGCAGGCGCGCTGCGCCGGCGCTGGCGTGCGCGAGCAGCCCCCCCACCTGCAACGGATCATCCAGCCCTGCCGTGTGCCCGCCAGCCGGCGGCGTCGGCGATCGGTCTCGGCCCACGGCCCGAGGCGTGGGGCTGGCCTCGGCGCGCTGCGCCGGCGACGGCGTCCGCGACACCTGCACGCGATCCTCGTCGGGCGCGCTGCTCTCCGCGGCGCCCGCCGCCTGCGCCGCCGCGAGGGCGTCCCGGGATCGGCTGGGGCGCGGCGTACCGACCCGCCGCCGGCTGGCAGGCGTCGGCTGGGCCGGGCCAGGCGCGTCGACGGCGGCGTGCCCCACGCCCCGAGGGCCTGCTTGAGCGGCCGCCTCGGCCACCCGGGCGCGCACGACCACGGGCACCCGGCCCAAGGCGACCACCGCGCCGGCGTCGGGCAGGCCAGGCTCGACCTGGTAGCGCACCTGACAGGGCAGCAGCAGCACGCGATCGCCCAGGTTCACCTGCACCACCACCTTGTCGAGCGCGTCGGGCGCCAGGTGCACGTCGGGCAGCCGCAGCGTGCCGGCCAGGAGCGCTTGCAGCCCACTGGCCACCGCGTGCGGCCGCAGCACCCAGACCTGCACCTGGCCCGCCGGGCGGCCGCGGCCCAGGCCGTCCTGCCCCTTGCGGGGCGTGTGGACGGCCGGGCCCAGCCGTGGCCCCGTCGCCGGCGCGGGGGCCGGCGGGCGGGGCGGCTCGGGCAGCGCCGAGGGATCGGCGACCCCATGGCCGACGCCCATCGTGAGGATGCGATCGATCAGGCTGCGCTCGGTGTCGGGCGCGAAGGCGATGGTGACGCGGGCCTCTTCGTCGGGCGAGAGGCCGTGATAGACCGTGCGCACGACCCCTTGCACCTCGACGCCGGTGCCCCTGGAGCGCGCGTCGCGGAACCACACCTGCACAAAGACGCCCTCATAGGGCTCGAAGGGCAGCACCGTCCGAAAGCCCGTGCGATCGATGAAGTCGCAGGGCCGAGCGGCGCGCTTGTCCTTCCATTGCACCGCGACGAGAAGCTGGGAAGCCGCGCCGTGACTCACTGGACCTGCGCCTCCAGCCACCGCCGCACGCTCTCATCCACCGGCGCCAGCTCAAACCGGGCGCGATCTGACCGCCCACCGGGCAGGACGCTCGCCGACAGCAACAGCGGGCCCTCCACCGTCAGCACCTGAAACACGACGCGCCCCGCGACCTCAGCGCCGTCCGGCAGCTTGAGCTCCATCTGCGGCCGAAGGTTCGGATCACGGACCAGCGCCGCCGCCAACACCGCCTCATTGACCGCGATCACCTCGACAGCCTCGCTCTGCGCCCCTGCCATGGACGTCACCCGCTGCATACGCTGCCCTTGACTTGTGTGCCCGAAACCCAGCTGCGAGCCATAACAGCGGCGTCCCCCTCTGTCCAGGTGGACCCAGCGCGAGGATCACCGCTGGGATGCGCTCCGCCCACCGCCCGGGCGCCTTCACACCCGTGGCCCAGTCGGCCACACTGCGCACCGCGCTGATGGGGGGGGGTCACCCAGACCCCCCGGGCCCGCGCGCTCACCCTCGGGAGGTTCCCCATGTCGGCCCCGCCGTGGCAGGCGACCCACGCCGTGACCCTGCCCCGCGCGCGGGGCCTGATCGCCGATCAGTGGCCCGCCCTCGCCACCGCCCCGCTGGTCCCCTTTGGCCAGGGCTGGGACAACGACGCCTTCCTGCTCGACGACCGCTACGTGGTGCGCTTCCCCCGGCGCGCGCTGGCGGTGCCGCTGATGGCGTTGGAAGCCCGCGTGCTGCCCTGGCTGGCGACGCAGACCGGGCTGCCGATCCCCGCGCCGGTCTTCGTTGGGCGGCCGGGCCGGGGCTTCCCCGCCCCCTGGGCCGCCTACCTGCGGCTGCCGGGGCGCACTGCCGATCGGGTCGCGCTCGCCCCAGCCGCCCGGCGCGCCCTGGCCGAGCCGTTGGGCGGCTGGCTGCGGCGCCTGCACGGGGTCGATCCGGCCGCTGCGGCGGCCCACGGTGTGCCCGGCGACACCCTCGGCCGCGCAGACGCCGACCGCCGCCTGGCCCTGGCCGAGGCGCGCCTCGACGCCCTCGCGGCCGCGCACCCCGCCCGGATCGCCCGCTACCGGGCCGGCCTCGCGAGCGCCTACGCCGCGCTGAGGCCGGAGGATCGGCACGGCTCAGCGACGCCGCGGCTGGTGCACGGCGACCTGTACGTGCGCCACCTGCTGCTCGACGGGGGCGCGCCCTCGGGGCTGATCGACTTCGGCGACGTGCACCTGGGCGATCCCGCCCTGGACCTGGCCATCGGCTGGCTGCTGCTCCCGCCGAGCGCCCACCCGGCGTTCCACAGCGCGTACGGCGGGGTGGATCCGCACGCCTGGGCCCGCGCCCGGTTCCGCGCGGTGCACCACACGGTCGCCGTCTGGCAGTACGCCCTCGCCGTGGATGACGGGCCCCTCGGGCGGGCGGCGGCCGACGGGCTCGACCGCGTCTGCCCTGCCCTGGGCTGAGGCCCTGAGGCTGGCTGGGCGCTCCCCGCGGCTTGGGCTGAACCCCCTGCGGCTGAACGCCCGAGGCGTTCTGCCATACCACGAGGCGGCACGCCCCGACCCCCTGATGGCCCTCGGCTGACGGCAGGGCTCAGCGACCGGCACGCTCTTTGCCAGCGCGCGCCGCGCTGAGCCAGGAGCCCTGATGCGCACGCCCGCCCCGCCCCCCTTCGCGACGTTCGCCCTGGCCACCCTGGCCACCAGCGGCGGCCACACCGTCGCGGCCCTGCGCACCGACGGGGCGGCGGGGCCGACCACGGCCTTCTTCTCGGCGTACCTCATCAGCGCCCTGCTCGCGCCCTTCGCGCTGCGCCGCCTGGGGCTCGCCGGGGCCTGGCGCCTCGGGCTGTGGGGCAGCCTGCTGGGCGCCCTGGGGCTGTGGCTGCTGGCCCCCGGCCCGGGGTGGTGGCTCGCGCGCGGCTTCGCCGGCGGGGGCTACGGCTTGCTGCTGGTGACCCTCGAGGCCTGGTGCCTCGCCTGCCCCACCCCCAGCGCGGCCCTCGCGCGGTACCTGGTGGTGTTCTATGCCGCAGCGGCGGCCGCCCAGCTGACCGCCCTGTCCCCCGACACCATCGCCCTCGCCCTGCCCGCCCTGGCCCTCGCCGCCCGGATCGGCGCTCAGCGGCTGCGGGGCCCGGCCCTGGGCGACGTGGCCAGCGCGCGCCCACGGCTGGTGGCCCTGGCGCCGGGCGCGGCGTGGGTGGTGTTCGGCTCGGGCCTGGTCTTCGGCGCGCTGTACGCCGGGGGCCCCGCCTTCGCGCGGGCCGTCGCGCCTGCGCCGTGGGCCGCCACCCTGTTCATGGTCGGCGCCATCGTCTCGGGCGCGTGGCTGCAGGGGGCCGCCGTGGCCTGGTCCGCCCGCCTCGGGCGCTGGCCGGTGCTCACCCTGGCCTGCCTGGCCCTGGCGGGCAGCGCGGCGCTCACGGCCTGGCCGGGCGCCCCCTACGCGGTGAGCCTGCTGGGCGTGCTGGGCGTCGGCGCGACCGCCGCGGTGCTGTACCCCATCGGCCTGATCATCCTCGCGGATCGGGTCAGCGAGGCCGAGCGGCCCGCCGCGAGCAGCACCATGCTCGCCGTGCTGGCGGCGGGCTCCGCCCTGGGACCTGCCGTGGCCCAGCGGCTGCCCAGCCTGACCCCGGGCGGGGGCGGGTGGCAGCTGACGGCCGCGGTGGCGATGTTCACGTCGCTGGTGGCGCTGTGGTCGATCCGGCCCCTGCGGCGGCGCGCCCGGGCCTGAGCCACCGCCGTCAGCGGGTGGGCTCCACGTCCCACAGGTGCGCCTCTTCGGCCGCGCCGTCGCTGTCAGCCTCCGCTGCCTCTGTGCTGGGTGGGGCCCCGCTGGGGTGGCCCTCGGTGGGCGGGGCGACGTCCAGCGGGGCCGCCTCGGGCGCCCGGGGGCTCGCCGACGCCTCGGCGGGCGCGGGCTGGCACCCCTCGCCCGGCGCGACGCACTTGGGCACCGGCTGCGCCCAGGCGGTCGCTGACAGGGCCAGGCACAGCAGCCAGGCGGCGCCCACCCGGGCGGCGGGCGATGGACCGTACAGCGGGCGGGACGGTGGACGTGCACACCACATGAGGGCCTCCGTTCGACCCCCTCCCCATCGGCCCGAAGCGCCCGGCCCTTGACCCCCACCGGTCCGGGCCGATCCGCGGGCCCCGGTCAGGCCGTCGGCAGGCGCCGGTGGGCCGCCACGGGGATCTGCTGACGGACGGCGTCCACCCGCGCCAGATCGATCTCGGCGAAGGCGAGCCCCACGCCCTGGCCCTTGTCGGCCGCCACCGCCCCCCACGGATCGATGATCAGGCTGTGCCCGTAGCTCTGCCGGCGGCCCTCGGCGTCGTGGCGCCCCCACTGGCCCGGCGCCAGCACCCAGGTCTGGGTCTCGATGGCCCGCGCCCGCAGGAGGACGTCCCAGTGGGCTTTGCCGTGGCCAGAAAAAGCGTTCGCCCACACGTTGAACATATTCAGCCTGGTTCATTGCGTCGGTGCAGTCCCCGTCAGATGAAGCGTTTGGCCAGGGGCCATATCTCGGCGATAGGCTTCTTCAGGCCGCTGCAATGATAAAGGGGGACGTTGTTTTCGTAGGGCATGACGTAGGGGTGCTGGAAGCGACCCAACTCCTCGA
>JAUHVS010000238.1 GCA_030424955.1 bacterium
CCAAGCCGGTCGAGCCGCCGAAGCCGGTGGCGCCCAAGCCGGTCGAGCCGCCGAAGCCGGTGGCGCCCAAGCCGGTCGAGCCGCCGAAGCCGGTGGCGCCCAAGCCGGTCGAGCCGCCCAAGCCGGCGACGCCCAAGCCGGTCGAACCGCCTGCGCCGCCCGTCCAGGTGTCGAGCGAGGCCGCCAAGGGCGGGGCGGAGCTTCGGTGTAGGCCGGGGATGCGCCTGGTGACCACCGCCAAGTTCCCCACCGGCGCCGTCAAGCGCGGCACCATCAAGGGCCTCGAGGCGGTGGCGCTCGCGCGGTCGGGCGGCGCCTACTGCATCGACAGTCATGAGTTCCCGGGGCGCGGCCGTGCCCCCCGGACCTCGGTGACCTTCAACGCGGCCGAGGGGCTGTGCAAGGGTCAGGGCAAGCGCCTGTGCAGCGACAAGGAGTGGCTGCGTGCGTGCGGGGGCAGCTACCCCTACGGGCGCAGCTTCAACCCTGCCAAGTGCAACACCGAGGACGCAGACGGCGAAGAGCGCTCCATCGCGGTCGGGGGCAAGTTCAAGGGCTGCAAGAGCGCCGTCGGGGCCTACGACATGAGCGGCAACGTGGCGGAGTGGACCGCGGATCAGACGGTGCGTGGGGGTGACTTCACCTCGGCCGACGAGGACGCGGCCTGCCGCGCCGGAGGCCGCCGGGCGGCCTCGTCCTCCCGCGGCTCCATCGGGTTCCGGTGCTGCAGCGACTTCAAGTAGCCGGCCGGCGGGCTCGCCGCTGACCCTACAGCGGCTGCTCTCCCTCAGCCCAACATGAGTCAGCCGTCAGCGGTAGTCGAGGCGGAGCGCTGTGCCGACAGCGCGCTTTGCGCCGGCGCACACCATGCATTCCTTGCGGGGCAGGCTCGCCGGCGCTCAGCCGCTTTGTGCGGGAGGTTGACGCGCTGGGGGGCACGCCGGACGTTGGCTGGCTAGCCTTTGAGCCGCGAGGGCGGCCCTTGTCGGCGGCCAAACCGCATCCAGATCCAGACGATCAACCCGATGAGCAGGATCAGCAACTCCACCGGGACCCGCAGGCGGTATTCCCGCAAGCGGGGGGTGGGCGTGGGGCGTACCGCCGGCAGGGGATCCGCGCGGCTGAAGCGCAGCACACCGATGCCCGACGGGCGCTCGATCTGGAAGGCCGTCAGGGTGCCGTCGCGGCGGAAGGCCCAGGGCAAGCCCCCGGCCTCGTTCCCGATGCGGGCGACGTCGCGCCCGCTCAGGGTGTCGGCATAGAAGGGCTCAGGGGGGGGCTGCTGTTCTGTCGTGACGGCCCACTCCGTCAGCACCGCGACCTCAAGGGGAGGACCGTCGCCACCGGGGCGAGGCAGCGAGAAGCTGGGGTGCGCCGCGGCGAAGGCTGGGCTCTCGGCGGGGTGGGTGAAGGCGAGCACGGGCCCACGCACCACCGGGGGCGGCGCCAGCCCTCGCTGGGGTGGCGTCACGACGACACCCGTGAGGTGCCACCCCACGGCGCGTAGCTGGTTCAGCCACGTCGCCTGGGCTGGACCCAGGGTGAAGCCGTTGCTCAAGAGCCACTCGTGCAGGGGCTCTGGGGCGTTGCCGAGCTGTGCTGTGCGAGCGCCCGCGTTGGGCGGTCGCTTTGGGTCCTCGGCTTCGGTGGGGCCGTCACCGACCTGACGGACGGCGCAGCCCCCCAGCCAAGACACCAGGCGCAGGTCGAGGGTGCGCTGGATCTTGCCGACCGGGTGGCGACGGTTGCGGATGGCGCGCCGGAGGCGCTCCGACTCCACGCTGACCTTCGGTGGCGCAGGGGTTGGGATGATCAGGCCAAAGGGCGTGGAGGTGCCGGCAAACTCATGCTGCACGACGAGGGTCTGGGTGCCCGTCAGCGGGTCGAAGATCAGGAGCGCGTACTCCCGAAGCAGCTCAACCCGCTCACCCGGCGCGGGGGCGACCACGGCCCCGTGCGCAGCCGTCGAGCCCGCCAACAGGCACAGCGCGAGGCATCGGGCGGCCCAGCCGAGGGACGACGCAGCCAGCCCGCTGTGGGGCCGGGGCGATGGGCGGCAGGCGGGCCGACCGCCTGGGGTGCCGTCGGGGCCTCGCCGCGTCAAAGCGCTGACAAGATCCGGCGGGCTCGGTCGGCGCCGTCCGGGATGCCCAGGCGTTCATAGGCGGCGAGGGCCTCCGACAGACGGGCGTGGGCGTCCTCGCCGCGGCCCAACTCAGCCAGGAAGCTGCCGTAGGCGAAGAGGGTGTGGGTGAGCTCGGCCTCGAGGCCGACCCCTCGCAGATCGTCCAGCCCGGCCAGGAAGTGCTGCTCTGCGTCGTGGGCCTGGCTCGATACCCCCCCGTGCTCGTCGTAGAGCGTGCGCGAGCAGACCTCGCCCAGGGTGCGCCGGGCCATGCCCGCGATCCCGCGGGCGCCGACCTCTTCGGCGGCGGCCAGGGCGTCGCTCGCGAGCTCAAGGGCGCGGTCGTAGTCGCCCAGGCGCAGGCGCACCTCAGCCTGGTTGCGCAGGGCGTCCGCGAGGCTGCGGCGGTCGCCGAGGGCCTCGAGGAGCTCGATGGCCTCTCGCAGGGTGTCCTGGGCCTCGTCGAGGCGGTTGAGGCGGGTGAGGGTCGCGCCGATGTTGTTGAGCAGGATCCCGCGCTGCACGCGGTCCCCCAGGTGGCGGGCGATCCCGAGGGCTTCGCGCCACACGGTGGTGGCCTGGTCCAGCTCGCCGCGGTGGTAGCAGATGGCGCCCGTGCTGATGAGCACGTCCGCGACGGTGCGCTGGTCGTTCGTCTTGCGGGCGAGCACCAGCGCGTCCCGCAGGATCTGCGCGGCCTCTCGGAAGGCGCCCCGCTCGGTGTGGACGTTGCCCAGGTGGTGCATGGAGACCGCGACGGACCGCTCGTCGCCCAGGAACTCGCGCAGGCGCAGGCCCTCGCGGATCCGCTCCTCGGCGCGGTCAAGATCGCCGCGCAGGCGGTGAACGCGCCCCATCTCGTCCGCGCTGGAGGCGATCCCACGGATGTCCTCGACGCGGCGGAACAGCACCACCGCGTGCTTGAGCTGCTCGATGGCGAGATCGTACTCGCCCAGCATCCGGTAGGCCTTGCCCATGTTGTTGTAGGCGAGGCCGCCCATGTTCTCGTCGTCGAGGGTCCAGGCGAGGTCGAGCATCTGCTGGAAGCAGCCCAAGGCCTCGGGGGCATCACCCAGCATGAGGTGCACCCGCCCGAGGTCGTGGAACACCTGGATGCGCTGCACCGCGTCGTCATCGCTCAGGCAGGCGAGGGCGCGGGTAAACAGCTCCACGGCCTCCGCGTTGGTGTGCTGACGGAACGCCCGCTGCCCGGCGTCCACGTAGTAGCTCGCCGCCTTGGCGGGGTGCTCGCCGCGCTCCCAGTGTCGGGCGATCAGCTCGACGGGGGCCTCCGCGCCGAGCCCGCCGTGGCTCTCGAGCCACTGGGCGACGATGCGGTGCAGCTGGGCCCGCTGGGAGCGCCGCAGCCCCTCGTAGATGACCTCGCGCTCTACGGAGTGCTTGAAGCTGTAGGCGCGGGTGCCCTCGATGGACGACTGCGGCAGGCGCACCAGGATGTGACGGCGGCGCAGGCTGTCGATGACCCGGGCCAGCTCGTCGCTGCGCTGGTTCGACGACCACAGGCGGTCGCCGTCGTCCCACTGGCGTCCCTCGTTGGCACGGCGCAGCACGTCCACGCAGGCCAGCCAGAACACCTCGCCCACCACAGCGGCCTTCTCGAGGACCGAGCGCTCCAGGGGATCCAGGCGCTCCAGCTTCGAGCGGACGACGTCGCGGAGCGTGCCGGGGATGCGGGTGTCGTCCAGGCGATCAGCGTGGACCACCCAGCGGTCGCCCCGCACCTCGATGGCGTCCCGCTCGACCTGTAGCTGAACGATCTGTTCGATGGAGAGCGGGTTGCCGAAGGCCTTCTCGAGGGTGCGCCGGACGAAGGCGTCAGGGATGGCCTCAGCCCGGGCCAGCAGCCCCTCGAGCACCTTGCGGCCCTCGCGGTCCGACAGCTCGGGGAGGGACACGGTCTCGCCGACACGCTGCAGGTTGCGCATGAACTGCCGCATCGCCTCGCGCTCCGACGGGCGAGCCGCCGCCACGAAGACGAGGGGGGCCCCCTGTACGCGCTGCGCCACCGCCTGAAGGAGGGTCAGGCTCTCGTCGCGCGCCAGGTGGAGGTTGTCGATGGCCAGCACCAGCGGGCGCCGCTGGGCGTCCATCGACAGCAGGCCCGCGAAGGCCTCGATGGCCTGCTCCGCGATCTGCGCCGGATCGCCCCCCACCGCGTCCACGTGGCGAGACTCTGGGAAGGGCAGCCCGACGAGGTGACAGATGGCGTGCGCCTGGGCGCCGCTGCCGGCGCCCATGACCTCGACAATGCCACGGGCGATGGCATCGCGGACCTGCTCGGCGGTCAGCCCGCCGGCCACTTGAAAACGCCGACGCAGCAGCCGCAACAGGATGCGGTAGGGCGGGCTCGCGTCCGGTCGGCACGCGACGGCGACGATGCGCGCGTTCTCGACGTGCTCCTCAAGACTGTCGGTGAACTCATACAGCAGGCGGGACTTGCCGATGCCTGCAGGGCCGGTCACCAGCACCGCGTGCCGGGTGCGCTGGACGATCGCGTTGCGCACGGCCTCGCGGAGGCAGTGCATGGGCTTGACGCGGCCGACGAAGGGCGTGGGGTGGCCGTAGAAGTGCCACAGGCCCGACTGCCGGGCCGATGCGCTGCTCATTTCGACTTGCCCCCCTCAGATCGACCAAAACGCCGTCGCGCCCGCTGGGCGCGGAAGCGGTCGAGGTCCTCGACAAGGACCTGCCGCTCAACCCGCCACAGGCGGCGTACCCCCTCGAGCTCCCGCCACAGCCGCGCCACGTCGGTGGCCTGGGCCCGGGCACCGTGCAGTGGGGCCACGAGCACCAGCCCGACGAGCCAGCGGCCCCCAGGCAGACGCCGCGCAGACGTGCGCGTCCGGCGTGCACCATTCAACATCAGCGCTCCTTGGCGGGGGGGGGACGCTAGTCGTGGCCCTCAGCGCTGTCAAGGCACGGTGGCGCCAGTTGCGCCGCTCAGGGCAAGGTGACGTATACTCCGCACGCCCGCGTCCCCGCGCGAGCCCAAGCAAACCTGAGGAGGCACCATGCATCGCGCACTCTCTGCCTGGATCGGCGCTGCACTGATCGGCCTGTCGGGCGCTGCCATGGCCGCCGACGGCGCGCCGCAGGCGGCGGCAGAGGCGCCCGCGAAGCCGACGCCAAAGACAGGCGTGTCGTCGATCCTGAAGCTGCTGGACTGGGGGGCGAGCTCGGCCGACGTGCTCGCGGTCGCCAAGGCCGACATCGAGGCGGGCTACGCCGATCGGCTGAAGCAGGCCAACGGGGACACCTTCGCCGTGGACGCGGTGCTGCGCGCACAGCGCGAGGAGTTCGCTGCGGTCAAGAAGACCCTGGTGCAGTTCATCGGCGCGCGCAGCGGGTTTGAGGCCAGCATCATCGCGGACGAGTATCGCAGCAACGAGGGGGAGTCGATGCTGCGCATCGATGACGCCAACGCGCAGCGCTACTACTTCTTCGTGGACGACAAGCTCTGGAAGATCGTGGTGGCCTACAACTCCACCATCAGCCGGTCCGTGGCCTTCCCCGCCTTCGTCAAGCAGGTCAGCCGCAAGAACGGGCGGCCCACTGAGGCCGACTGGGTGACGCCCCCGGGGGGCACACGCACCATGCGCGCCGCGGTCTGGGCCGATGACCTGACCCAGCTCACGGTGGAGGACCGCACCGCCTTCTTCGGCACCTTCGTGATGCGCTTCGTCGAGAAGAGCGCCGGGGTCGCTCGGGACGCGCGCCGGGCCGAGCCCGACAGCACGCCGGCCCCGAGCCGCCCGTCGGACGGCATGCTGGCGGACATCATGGGCGACACCGACGGCGCCGCGACGGCGGACGTGGTGGATCAGCTGACGGGCCAGGATCACGCCGTGGACCTGGCCGCCGGCCTGCCGCAAGACGAGGTCATCCGACGGGACGCGCCGGCGGCTGCGAAGGCCTCGGGCCGCAAGGCCAAGCGGAAGGCCGCTGCGGAGGCGCCCAAGAGCGACGCCCCGCCTGCCGCCGGCGGCGACGACGTCATCATCTACTGAGACAGCCGGCCAGCGCCTGCCCGACGCCGCGAGGCGGGGGCGAGCCGATCGCACACTGGACGGGGCGCCACGATCCGTCCCCCTTCGACCCTCTCAGGAGGCCCTGTGTTTCGTCCCACCGTTCGCGCTTGCATCGCGTTGTCCCTGACCGCGGCCCTGGTGGGCTGTGATGACGGGGGAGGGGGCGACACCCCCACCGAGCCGCTGCCGACTTACAGCGATGGCCACTGGAGCGTCGCCCAGCGCGGCGTGGCCCTCGATGATGAAGACGTCGAGATCTTCGGGTCCGGCATCGACCCGGCGACCATTGGAGACGACTTCGGCCTGCTGGTGATGAACCGGCCGTTCCACAACCGCTTGACGGGCTGCCCCAGCCCCAATGAGGCCGCGGTGCATCAGCCGCGCGCCACGGCCGACGCGCTCATCGCGAACGACTTCGCCGACAACGGCGTGAGCTACGACCGCATCGCGGTCAACGTGGATCTGCTGACCCCGGGGCGAGGCGCGCTGCTGCACGTGTGCATGGCCGCCCGGACGCCGCGCTTCGACGTCAACGAGCACCGCGCGGCCGTGATCTCAGCGTTCGAAGACCTCGCCCGTATGCCCGACATTGACTACATCACCGTCGGCCTCGAGATGAACCGCTACTACCACCTCACGGTCGACGGGGTGCGGCGCCGCGATGACTACAGCAACTGGGTGACGCTGTATCGCGAGGTCTACGCGGCCATCAAGGCCATCAACCCGACGGTCAAGGTGGGCCCGGGCGTGCACTGGGGCACCCTGATGCGGCTGACGGTGCCGGAGGTGGCCACCGAGTACGGCCTGACCGAGGCGGGCAGCGAGGTGCCCGACCGCGATCTGAAGGAGGCCGTGATGTTGGCGGCGCGCCGCACCATCACGCCGCTGCTGAAGAGCGATCGGACGCCGAACGGTGTGCCCACGGCTGACTATCTGGCCGTCTCCATGGTGCCCCGACAAGAAGAGGCGCCCTTCCGCGCCAACCCGGCCGGCGAGAACGAGGCGGCGGTGCTGCGCCACTATCAGTACCTCCCGGACGTGGCCGAGGGCCTGCCCGTCGTGCTGCCGCAGATCGACTGGGAGAGCCAGTCCGGGGCCAACGCGAACGCCAAGACGACCTACCTGACGAGCCTGAAGCGGGCCGTCAGCCACACCCAGATCGAGTGGGCCGCCTGGCGCCGCCTGGTCGACATCCCAGAGATCCTCGACGGGCCCATCAACCCCTGTGGGGCCTACACGGGGGGCGCCGCAGCCGGTGACGAGCGCTCGCTCTACTACACGGTCGACTACTGCTACTCGGGCATGATCACCGATCGCGCCCAGGTACGCGGCGTCTACAACGTGCTCGTCACCGATCCCTGAGCCGATCCGGTCGGGGCGGCCCGCGCTGCCCCGGACCGCTAGCCCGGGACCGCCAGCGCGGGACGGTCGACCTTGGCCGCGCTCGCTGCTAGAGTCCGCCGCCGTGGCCTTCGAACACCTCATCGCTGCCCGTCATCTACGTGCCCGGCGCGGACGCTCGCTGTCCGTCGTCAGCTGGCTCGCCGTCGTCGGCGTGGCCCTCGGCGTCGCTGCGCTTGTGGGCGGGTTCTCCATCACGAGCGGCTTCGAGCAGGCCTTCCGCGAGAAGGTGCTGGGCATCACGTCCCACCTCTTCGTGCGTGAGTACGGCATCCGCTTCACCGACTACCGAGCGGTTCAGGCGACGCTGGGCGAGATCCCCGGGGTCGTCGCTTCGTCTCCCATGACCTTCAACGAGGCCATGCTCTCGGGGCGCACCGGGACAGCCGGGGTGGTCGTGAAGGGCATCGATCCAGAGCAAGCGAGCCAGGTGCTCGCGCTGGACGACTACATGGTGTCGGGGCAGCTGGCCGACCTCCGCAGCGCCGACGCCCAGGGCCTGGATGGCATCGTCCTGGGGGGGG
>JAUHVS010000239.1 GCA_030424955.1 bacterium
CGGGGACCTCTGCGGGCTCGATGACCGGCACGCGCCCCGCGGCGGCCAGGGCCAGGCCGGCGTCCGCGGGGGTGTACTGATCGGTCATGCCGACGGTCATGAAGATGCTCTTGGGGCGGTGGCCCTCGGGGGGCTCGTCGAACCAGTAGCGGGCGAAGTTCACGGAGTCGCCGGGATCAACAAAGGTCTGCAGCAACGTCGCCGCGGGGTGCCAGCGATCGAGGCCCTCGTCGCGCAGGCCCGCGAAGTTGGTGATCAGCTCGTTGAGGTCGAAGGGCTCGACCTTCTGCTCGATGCTGATGGCGATGGTGCTGCCCGCGCCGCTGAGCACGCCGCCCAGGATGTCGGGCTCCACCGCGAGGAACAGCGGCCCGTTGAGGCCGCCCTGGCTGTGGCCCATGAACATGATGCGGTTGGGGTCGATGCGGGTGGGGCGGTCGTAGGTGCTCCACTCGGCGGGGAAGTCCACGGTGCGCACGAAGCGCAGCATGTTGACCAGGTCGAGCGCGCTCTGCAGCTGGTTGTCGCGGCCCGCCACGGGCACCAGGAAGTTGAAGTACAGCAGCTGAAGGCAGGCGCTGCGGCCGGGATCCCCGGGCGGGGGGCAGGCGCCCCCGTCGCGGGTGCCGTGGTGCAGCTGATCCATGCCGATGGCGGCGATGCACTCCTTGGCGAGCACGGCCGCGACCTTGCTGCGCGGCGTGATGAAGGAGTGGAAGTCGCCGCCGGTGCCGTGGGCGTAGATGACCAGCGGCCAGCCGTTCGGGGGCATGTCGCAGCCGATGGCGCCCTCGCGCGGGGCCGGGCGGGGCAGGGTGAGCGCGAAGCGCAGGTCTTCGTAGCCCTGGATCACCGGGTTGCCCGAGCCGTCGAAGACGAGCTTGCCGCTGCCGGCCTGGTTGTAGGGGATCTCGCCTTCTTGGAAGCGCGGCGCGCGGTAGAGCCCCTCCATGACCTCGAACAGGCCCTGGACCTCGCCGCGGTTCTCGGGCTCACCGAGCAGCTCGGGCGGGTCGAGGGTGTGCAGGTAGTCGCGGGCGCGGAACAGCGGGGTCGTGGCGTCCTGGGTGGTGAACACCGCGGCGACCGCGGGGGTGATCTCGGGGTGGCTCGCGAGCCAGGCCCGCAGGGGCGCGTGGGCGGCCCACGCCGCGGCCGCGGGGCCGCCGGGGGCCTCGGCGCCCAGCGAGGCGGTGAAGTCCGGCGCGGGCTGGCCCACGGCGTCGGTGGCGATGAGGGCGTAGGTGGTGTCGCCGCGCAGGGCGAAGCCCTCGACCAGCCGGATCTTCAGGCTGTTCGCCGGCAGGTACTTGGTCTCGCCGGCCTCGAGCCGCCAGTTGATGGGCCAGCGCTGGCCGAGCTCGGCCGAGGCGGGATCGATGTCCACCAGGAACAGGCTGGCGTCGTCGGCGAGGCTCGCGGCGGCGTCGGCCGGCAGGCGGCTGGTGGGCACGGGGCCCTCGAAGCTCAGGTAGAAGCCCGCGCTGTTGCCGAAGCCGGTGGTGTTGGCCTCGAGGGCGTCGACGATGTTGCGCACGGCCGGCGCGATGCCCACCTCGCGCACGCCCGTGAGGTCGAGGCCGCCGTCGGCTCGCCGGTAGACGTTGTGCGGGAAGGGCATGAGCCCCAGCCGGGTCGCGGCGGGGGGATCGGCGAGGGCGAAGCGCGCGACCGGGGCCGGCCCGTCACCCCCACCGCCCGCGCCGCCGGCACCACCGGCCCCACCCGCAGCCCCGCCGGCGCCGCCTCCGTCGGTCGCGGGCGTGCTGTCGCTGCCGCCGCCGTCGTCGCAGGCGAGGCTCAAGAGGCCGACGGCCAGGATCAGGCCCAGGTGCTTCATGCGCTGTGCTCCCTTGCTGTGGCGCGCATCGTAGCCACCGGCCCGCAGGCCGGGCAACGCGCGCTTGCGCCGCCCGAGAGGCCGGGCGCACTCTCGACCCATGGGGAGTCAAGCCTGGAGGGTGTGGGGCGCCTGCGCGCTGTCGGCGTGTGCGCTGCTGGCGTGCGACGACGGCGCCGCCACGCAGGGAGACGCGCAGGGGCAGCCGGCCGTGATGGACGCCGGGCCGGCGGACGCCGCCGCCCCGGGGCTGGACGGGGCCGTCGACGCGGCGGCCGGCGACGGGGCGGTGGACGCCGGCCCCGCCGACGCCCGGCCCGTGGACGCTGAGCCGGACGGCACGGTCGACGCGGCGCCACCGCCCTGCCAGCAGCCCCCCAGCGCCCGCCCCGCGGGGGCGCGGCGCATCGAGGGCTGCCGGTTTGCGCGCGATGGCCTGACCGCGCCGCCGCGGGCGGTGGTGGTGAGCACCGACAGCCTGGCCCGCGACGCCCGCACGCCCCTGCACGAGGCCGAGCACTACCGGGAGCTGGCGGCGGCCGGGGTCGATCTGGTGTGGCTGCTGGTCTTCTGGGAGGGGCTGGAGCCCTTCGAGGCCACCTTCAACGGCGCGTACATGGGCCGGGTGTGCCAGCAGGTCGACTGGGCCGCCGCCGCGGGCCTGGAGGTGGTGCTGGCGGTGCACCAGCAGGGCTTCGGCGCGGGGGTCGGTGGGGTCGGCGCGCCGGCCTGGGCGAGCGGCGGCAGCGAGGCCGAGGCGTGGGCGGCCTTCTGGGCTGACGATGGCGCGGCGTTCTTGCCGGCCTGGACCCGGCTCATGGAGACCTGTGGGGCCGCGCCGGGGGTGGTGGGGCTGGCGCCGCTGACCGGGCGGCTCCAAGGCGAGGCGGCGGCCTTCGTGCGCTACGCCGAGGCCGTGGCGGCGCTGGCCGAGGCCCAGGTGGGCCCGCTGCTGCAGTTCTGGCCGCCCCAGGTGCCCGGGGCGGGGGCCCGGGCGGATCACGGGTATGCGTTCGCGCTGGGCGCCGTGCCCGACGCGCAGGCGGCGCCTGATCCCGAGCGCGCCGCGGGCCTGGCCCTGGTGGGCGCGGCCGCCGCGGCAGACGTTGGGGGGGCGCGGGCGGCGGCGACGGCGCAGGGCTGGCCCGTGGCGATCTGGGCCGATGGCTTCGGGGGGCCCTTCGCCTTGCGAGACGCGCAGGGGGCGCCGGGCCCCGGGTGGACGGCGGCCTTCGGGGATCCCTGGCCGGTGGCCGTCGCGGGGGCGTTGCAAGGGTGGGGGCCGCAGGGGGCGGGCTGGTCGGCGCGCTGGGTCGCCGACGGCACCGGGCAGGGCGTGAGCCGGTTCCGGCTGGCGGGCCGCCCCGCCCCGACGGTGGCGCTGACGCCCGACGGCCCCTTCGAGTGGGTGGCAGGTCACGATCCGGTGGCCGACACCTTGACGGTGTTCGTGGAGGGGGCCGTGGGTGAGGTGAGCCTGACCCTGACCTGGGAGGCGGAGTGATGCGCGGTGACGCAGCGAAGGGGTCGACGCGGTGGCTGGGCCCTTGCCTGCTGGGCCCTTGCCTGCTGGGCGTGGGCCTGGGGGCGTTGGGCTGTGCCGAGGCGACGACGCCCGGCGGGACGCAGCAAGGAGACGGGGCCTCGGGAGGCGCGGGGGGCGGGGCCGCGGATGCGCGCGCCGATGACGCCGCCGGTGGCGCCGGTGGATCGGCCGGCGGTGGATCGGGCGGCGCAGGCGGCGTGGGCGGGAGCGCCGGCGCCGGCGGGGGGGCCGCCGACCTCGGCCCGCTCGACGGGGCCCTGCGGGACGCGGGGCCCGGTGCCGATGGGGGATCAGGGGTGCCCTGCGTCGAGACCGTTCAGGTGGCCGGCGTCGAGATCTTCAAGTACGAGGCGAGCCGGCCCGACGCGACGGCGGCCAGCGCCGGGGTGGGCGCGCCCGCCGATGGGATCTGCAGCCGCGCGGGCGCCCAGCCCTGGGTTGAGCTGACCGTCGCCGAGGCCCAGGTGGCCTGCGCCTCGGCCGGCTTCCGGCTGTGTACTGAGGACGAGTGGGCCGCGGCCTGCAGCGGCGGGCCCGAGCGGGGCTGGCCGTACCCCTACGGCACGCGGCACACGCCCGGGCTGTGCAATGACCACATCAGCGGGGCCGGCGCGACGGAGGTCACCGGGACCCGGCCCGACTGCGCGACCCCAGAGGGGGTGGTGGAGCAGTCGGGCAACGTGTGGGAGTTCGTGGTGACGGCCGACGGCAGCGGGCTGCGCCGCGGCGCGAGCTACCAACTCAACGCCGGGGCGTTTCGGGCCGAGAACGCGGGCTGTACCGAGAGCTTCTTCGTGATCCCCAGCTACGCGGCGCAGGACACCGGCTTCCGCTGCTGCCGCTGACGGGGCGGCCGCGAGGGGGCCTCAGAGCCAGCGCTTGCGCTTCTTGCGGCGGGCCTTCTCGATGGCGTGGCGCTGCATCTCGCGCTGCAGCAGCTTGGGGTAGTCGGGCACGTGCTGGCTGCGGGCCAGGGGCGCGACCATGTTCACCTCGCGGGCCTCGCGGGCGAAGACCTCGATGATCTCCTCCGCCACGCCCGCGCCCCCCGCTTGTTGGCCCAGCCGCGCGGCGGCGTCGTAGTCCAGCACGCCCCGACGCAGGGTGTCCTGGAAGCTGCGCAGCAGCATGGGCAGCGTGAACTGGTAGCGGTCCCGCAGCGCGGTGGCGATGCGCCCGACCCCCTCGGCCTTGAGTCGGCGGTCCTGGAACAGCACGAGCGCCGCCTGGAAGTAGTTGTAGACCGGCACCACCCGGGGCCCGTAGGCCTCGAAGCGGATCGGCGGCGAGCGGCGGTCCAGGTGGATGATCACCCGCTCCACGGGATCGCAGGCCGGCAGGCGGTCGAGGGCGGCGTGGATCAGCTCGCGGCCGTCGGGGTACACCCCCGCCAGGTCCAGCACCTGCTCCAGCACCTCGGGGGGCACCCGGTGCGCGAGCAGATCGGCGTACAGGCTGTAGACCAGCGCGTCGCGCTCGGCGTCGTCGCCAAACAGGGTCTCGCCTGAGCCGGTGTCGGCCTCGACGCGGGCCTGCAGCAGGGCGGGCAGCTTGTAGCCGACCTGCTCCTTGAGGGCCTTGAAGCGGCCCTTGAGCAGGTTGCGCAGGTTGTCCTTGAGGATGAACCCGTCGAAGTGGATGCCGTCGAGGCGCAGCTTCTCGCTGAGCACGTCGCGCATCTGCCGCGGGCTGCCGCTCACGAAGTAGATCAGCGCGTTGCCGGCGGAGTCGGCCCGCAGCGCCCGCAAAAGCTCGGCGCTGCCCGGCACGTTCTCTTTGTCGGCTGCCCGCTGCAGGGCGGTGCGCAGCAGGGCGCCCAGGCTGTCGAAGTCGGTCTGCAGGTAGGTCTTGTCGAGATCCCAACGGTAGATGTGCGGCGCCGTCATCCAGTCAGGCCACCCTTGCCGGCCAGCGTGCTCGCGATCTCGGCGCACAGGTTGGACCGAGCGGCCTTCGCGGCCACCTTGATGGCGTTCTGGATGGCGCGGTCGCTGCTGCGCCCGTGGGCCTTGATGAAGGGGTGGTCGAAGCCCAGGATCGGCGCGCCGCCGTACTGCTGCCAGTCGGTGACGTTGCGCAGGTGCAGGATGCCGCCCCGCAGCATGTAGAGGCCGAGCTTCCAGGCCAGTCGGCTGCGGTTCGCGGCCCGGGCCATGTCCATCACGGTGTCGCTGATGCCCTCGATCATCTTGAGCACAACGTTGCCCGTGAAGCCCGAGGTGACCACCACATCGGCCGTGCCACGGGGCAGGTCCACCCCCTCGACGTTGCCGATGAAGTTGATGCGCGCGTCGGCCGCGAGCCGCCGGTGGGCCTCGACGACGGCGGGGGGCCCTTTGTGGGCCTCCTCGCCGTTGGAGAGCAGGGCCACCCGCGGGCGCGCGTTGCGCGAGATGCGGGACGCGTAGGCGCTGCCCATGTGGGCGAAGGCCACCAGGGCGTCGGCCGAGGCGTCGAGGGTGGCGCCCACGTCCAGGATCAGGCTGAAGGGATCGTCGTGGGGCCCGCGGCGGCGCTCGGTGGGGATGACCGCCGCCAGGGCCGTGCGGGGCACGCCCGGGATGGTCTTGAAGTAGGTCGCGCAGGCGAGGATGGCGGCGCCCGTGTTGCCCGCGCTCACGAGCCCATCGGCGGCGCCCTCTGCGACGAGCCGTGCGCCCACGAGCAGCGACGCGTCGGGCTTGGCCTGCAGCGCGGCCCGCGGCGACTCGGCCATCCCGATGGCCTGGCTCGCGTGGTGGATGGACAGGTAGCTGGCGTCGTACCGCGTGCGCCGCAGCTCGGCGTCGATGGCCGCGCGGTCGCCGACCAGCAGCACCCCGGTGTCTTGGGCCAGGGACACCGCGGCGGCGGCGCGGACCGCAGCGGCGACCCCGTTGTCGCCGCCCATGGCGTCGAGGGCGATGGTGCTCATGTGGCTGGTTCTACTCGTCCCCGCGGTCGCCCACAACCGCCGTGCCGGGCTCGGCGACGAGCAGGCGTGCGTCTTCGGCCGCGACGACCACCTCGGCGTGCACGGTGGCGTCGGTCCAGAGATCGCGCCATTGGCCCGCGGGCAGGGCGACGGTGCGCGGCGTCGGCCCCCAGTGGGTGATCGCCCAGACCCCGTCCCCCCGCCAGACCTCGGGGGGCTGCTGGTCACCGGGCTCGGCGGCCACCAGCCGCATGGGCGGGGCGGCCCACAGGCGGCGGGCGAGGGCCGCGTCGTCGGCGGTCCACCCGGTGAGATCGTCGCCCACCAGCCGTGGCCCCCCGACGAGCGCCGCCAGCGTCGCGGCGAGGCGGGCGTGGCCGGGCGGTCGCCCGCTTAGCCGGATCGGCCCGGGATCGAGCACCGGCGCGCCGGGGGTGGCGGCGGCCCACGCGAGGGCCTGCAGATCCCCCAACCCCCCGACGGCCGTGGGGGGGCGCGCGCCCGCGGCGGCCAGGTGCCCCTGGCAGGCGGCCGGCCACGGCACCTCTTGGGCCGCGGCGGCGCACGGATCGGCGCCGTCGAAGCCCGCGGCGGCGGGCCAGCCCGGGGCGCTGTCGGCCCACACCCGCAGGTGCGGGGCGGCGGCGCTGAGCTCGCTCAGGAGCGCTTCGCGCGCGCCGGGCTCAACCTCGGCGGCGTCCGGCAGATCCACGATCCACACGGCGCCCTCTTCTGCGAAGGCGGCGGCCGCCCGGGCCACGGCCGCGCGCACGGCGGGCACCGCCGGGTTCAGCCGGACGCAGCCGGGCAGCCCACACACCGTGGGGCGCTCCGCCAACGTCGCCCCCGGGCGCCCCTCGCGCACCGGATCGTCGGGGTCGGTGTGCAGGGCCGGCCAGCGCAGCGCCAGCTCAGCCGGGGCCACCGCGGCGCGCACCCCCGTCAGGCCGCCTGGGAAGCTGAGGCCGGGGCGCCAGTCGCCGGGGGCGGCGTACCACAGGCCCTCGAGCAGCAAGAGGGGGGCGAGGTCCTGCCCAGCCAGCAGCGCCACGAGCGCCTGGCCCTGGGCCCGGACGAGGGGCCCGTCGATGGCGCTGCCCCAGGCCCCGGATCGCCAGCCGATGGCGACGGGGCCCGCTGGCGCCGGCGCGGGCTCGGCGGGCCAGGTCGGGCTGAGCCGCAGCCGCACCGTGGGCGTGCTGCGGGTGTCGCCGCGGTTCAACCGGAACGCGGGGGCCCTGGGGGTGACGAGGCCGTCGGGCCAGACCGCCACCGCGGCCAGCGGGGCCTCGATGACGCACACCCCCGCCGGGCCGCGCAGGATCTGGCCGTCCGAGCGGGTGGGGATGTCGGCGAGGGGCCGCCAGGGGCCCGGGGTGGGGGGGAGCGCCTGCTCACCGGGCGCCCGGGTGAAGGCCAGGCTGATGATCCGGTCCAGGGCGGTGGGCGCGGTGGCCGCCACGGTCACCGCGCTCGTCAGCGTGCCGTCAGGGGCCAGCTGCACTCGCCAGCGCAGATCCGGGATGCCCGCAGCGCCCGTGAACCGGCCGAGGGCGCCCGCGCCTGTCGTGGTCCAGCTCCGCTCCGGCCAGTCGGCGGTGAGCCAGCGGTCGGGCCCGACCTCGAGGCCTGCCGTCAGCCCGTCGACCGCCAGCCCGTCGGGGCCCTGCAGGGCGAGGGTGGCGCCGTCCGCGCTGACGATGAGGCGCGCGGTGTCGGCCTGCAGCAGCGCAGCCGCGCCGACGTCCGGCAGCTGGCTGGCGTCGACGGCGGCGTCCACCATGGCCTCGA
>JAUHVS010000240.1 GCA_030424955.1 bacterium
CGGCTGGTGGGCTGTGGACGGTGCGCCGACGGACTGCGTGTACCTCGCGCTCCATGAGCTGTTGGCCAGCCCGCCCGACCTGGTGGTGAGTGGTATCAACCGGGGCCCCAACCTGGCGGACGACGTGACCTACTCTGGGACTGTCGCCGGCGCGATGGAGGGGGCCCTCGCGGGGATCCCCTCGGTGGCCGTCAGCCTGGTCGGCGAGGCGCCGCTCTGCTACGAGCCCGCCGCTGACTTCGCGGTCTCGGTCGCTCAGTACGCACTCGACCAGGGGCTGCCGCGACGCACGCTGCTCAACGTCAACGTGCCCGACAGCCGGGGGGCCGCCGTGCGCGGCTATCGCTGGACGCGCGCGGGCGACCGAGACTATGGCCACACCGTCACGCAGCGGCTCGATCCGCGTGGGCAACCGTACTACTGGATCGGTGGCCGCTTCCTGGGCTTCAAGAGCGTCGCGGGCAGCGACTGCGACGCCATCGCCGAGGGGCTGGCGGCGATCACGCCGCTGACCTTGGATCTGACGCACACCGCGCTGCTTCAGCGAGCGGGTCGGGTCCAGCTGACCGGGTATTCGAGCCATTGATCCCCGTCGCCGTGCTGGCGAGCCGGTGCGCTGCGTGGGGCGGGCCCCGTTGGCCCGGGTGCCTGGTCTTGGGGGTGGCGCTGACGACCATCGGCTGCGTCCCGCAGGCGCAGCGCCGACCAGCCATGGCGAGCGGGGCCGCTGATCTTTCGCCGGTCGGCGGCCTTCAGCCGCCCCCTCCCGAGCCAACGGACCGCAAGGGCGTTGAGCTGATCGGGCGCTGGTACGCGGTCAAGGCGGGCGACACGATCAACGGGATCGCCGGGCGACATGGCGTCCCGCCCGCTGACCTGATCGAGATCAACGGCCTCAAGCACCCCGAGCGCATCGAGGTCGACCAGCGGCTCTTCCTGTACGGGGTGGAGGAGATCATCCGCCGCGCGCAGAGGCCCGGGAAGCCGGGCGCGGCGCCCCCCGGAAGGCGCGCGCCAACCGCGGCGGGCGTGACCCTGACCTGGCCAGTGCGGACGGGGCAGGTGAGCAGCCGCTTTGGCCCCCGGTGGGGACGGGCGCACCGAGGCCTGGACATCGCAGGCAGCGTGGGCACCCCAATCCTGGCGGCCGCTGCGGGCCGGGTGATCTACAGCGACAATCAGCAACGGGGCTACGGGAACCTGGTCATCGTTGAGCACAGCGATCAGGTCGTCACCGTGTACGCCCACAACGACCGCAACGTGGTTGACGAGGGGCAGGTGGTTCGGCAAGGTGCCAAGATTGCAGAACTGGGGAGCACCGGGAACAGCACCGGGCCGCATCTGCATTTCGAGGTGCGGATCGCCCGCGTCGCGCGCGACCCGCTCCAGTTTCTTCCCAAACGATGACCGCAGAGGAGCCGACCCCATGGTGGACGTGCGGGCCCTCATTCGAGACGTGCCAGACTTCCCCAAGCCCGGGATCTTGTTCCGTGACATCACGCCGGTGCTCGCGAACCCGGCCGCCTTCAAGGCGGTGATTGACGGGATGACGGGCTTGGCGAGGGTGCACGGCGCGACCCACATCGCGGGCATCGAGTCTCGAGGGTTCATCGTGGGGGCCCCGGTGGCCCAGGCGCTCGGTGTCCCGCTTGTGCTGGTGCGCAAGCCGGGCAAGCTGCCGCATACGACGGACCGCATCGACTACGATCTGGAGTATGGGCAGGACGCCCTCGAGATCCACACCGACGCCGTCGGTGTGGGCGACCGGGTGGTGGTGGTGGACGACCTGCTGGCGACGGGTGGGACCGCGGAGGCGGCGTGTCGTCTGCTTGAGCGTCAGGGGGCGAGCGTGGCGTCCCTGCTCGTCGTGATTGAACTCCTCGGGCTGAACGGCGCGGCGCGCCTGGGGCCCAGGCCAGTACACGCCTTGATCAAGTACTAGCGCGGCGCTTGGGCCCTCATAGCTCAGGTGGATAGAGCACAGGTTTCCTAAACCTGGTGTCGCAGGTTCGAGTCCTGCTGGGGGCACACCTTCTCGCCGCGCTTGTCTCCGGGAACAGTTTGAGCCGTCGACGCGATTGGATCGCCTCGACGCCGCTGTCCGGTCCCCGCCACGCGTTGACGCCCGCGGCGAAATGTAGGTTAATGTGTTGAAATGTGGATCGGGCCTGAGCCTGATCCCGTAACGAGTTCAAGAAGGAGAGGCCGATGCGGCTGCGGGACATCAGCGACCGAGTCCAGGAGACGCTGCAGAGTGACCCCGAGGGGCTCTTCGGTATGCAGACAGCCCACGCGCTGGTCCAGGACATCCGCGATGTGGCGACGATCTATCGGCCCATCGACACACAGGGCAAGCGCGACGATCTGCTGCCCTGGGTGAGCTTCAGCTTTGAGCCCTTTGGCGGCCTGATCGAGCCGTTCAACGTGTACCCCGGGCGCTTCTGGGCGATGGTGCGGGTGCACCGTCAGCCCTCGGGGTTGCCCGAGCTGGTGACCCACGTGGTCCGCGAGCTGCCCGGCGCTCAGACGCCGTCGGCGCCGGACCTGCACGCCAGCTTCAGCCACAGCTCGAAGGTGGAGACCATCGTCAAGAAGTCGGGGACCGATCCGGTGGAGCTGCGCTTCTACCACCGTGGCGGCCTGATGCTGCCCGACCGCACCTGCCTGCCTGCCGAGTACTGCTTGCCCGGCCTGGCCGAAGGGCTGCCGCAGGGCTTCATCGAGGACGGGATCCCCGGGGTGGTGGAGCTCGACGGCGATCAGGTGATGTACCTGGGCGAGCTGGTCTTCTACAACCAGGGCCGCACGCCGGATCGCCCGCGCCTGCTGAACTTCGTGCTGAACTGCGTGGCCGTCTCGACGGTGGCGCGCTACGTGCGCGACGTAGTGCAGAAGTCGATGTCCGCGGCCTGAGCGGCCCGCCTGCTGGGCCGCCCGTCAAGCGGCGGCCCAGAACGTCTCACCTGGCCTCAGCCCGGCCGCCTGCATGAGCCGGGTGACGCGCTCTCGGCCACCTGCTCCGCCGACACAGCCAAGCACGACCGCATCCGCCGCCAGCGGGGCCTCCGCCAGGGTGTGCACCCGCGCGCCGTAGATGGTCTGGCCAAGGCGCCGAGGGTTGATGTCGAGCCAGCCCGACAGGCGACCCCCCGCCGCGCTCAGGGCCTTGGCCAGACGCTTGCCGTCCGGGCCGGTGCCCGCGATCCAGTAGGGGCGCCCGCCCGCCAGCGGGCCCGCGAGCAGGTGCGCCGCCTTGCAGGCCGCGAAGGCATCGGCGCTGCAATTGGCCGCGGTGCGCGTGAGCCGCGCCGCGTGGTCTCGCCAAAAGGTCAGCAGATCCGGGACCTTGCCAAACCGGATGCCGCGGTGCAGCAGGCGCAGCCAGAGATCGTAGTCTTCGGACCATCCGAGGTCGCGGTAGGCCCCAGCCGCCAGCACGGTGACCCGGCGCATCAGCACGCTGGGGTGCACGATAGGGCTCTCGACAAACCGGGCCAGGCTGATGGCCTCCGGGGTGATCAGGCCGTTCTGCCAGCGCTCGTAGCGCTTCAGGCCGGCGCGGATCCGCTGGGTCGGAAAGCACCGCACGCCGGTGGCCACCACATCGAGCTGGTGGGTGTGGGCGTAGGCGAGGGACCGGCGGGCCCGCAGGGGGTGGGCCACATCGTCGGCATCGAGGCGCAGGATCCACTGACCCCGCGCCGCCTGCAGCCCTCGGTTGAGGGCTGACACGATCCCGGCCGCCCCTTGCCGGATAACCTGTAGGCGAGGGTCTCGCTGCTGCGCAGCGGCGAGGAGGGCCGGCGTGTCGTCGGTGCTGCCGTCGTCCACCACGATGACCTCCAACAGGTCCACGAGCTTGCGGACGCTCTGCAGCGTGGCAGGCAGGTGCTCGGCCCCGTTGCGCACGGGCATCACCAGCGAGATGGTGTCGGGGGTCACCTTGTGGCGCTCGAAGGGGCGGGGTAGATTTCGGCCATGCAAAGACTCAATTGGCTCATCGGATTGGCAGCAGCGCTCGCGCTGTCGGGGTGTGGCGGGGGTGGCACCTCCGCCCGTGGGCACCACAAGCCGCCGCCAGACGAGAAGCCGGGGGAAGGACAGTATGCGGGGCGACTGGACGCGAGCGACATCCAGAGGGTCATCACACAGCATAAGGCGGGCTTCAACAACTGCCTGAACAAGGGCGGCGCGTCGTACCTGTCGGGTGACGTGATCGTCGAGCTGGCGGTGGCCGAGACGGGGCGGGTGGCCTATGCCGGCGTCGCCCGCTCGGACCTGGGCAGCTGGGTGATTGAGGACTGCCTCGTGGAGACGGCGGGCTTCCTGGCCTTTCCCCGCCCGCAAGGCGGCGGCGCGCGCTTCGCCTACACCTTCCCGGGGCCCACCATCGGCCGCCGACTGGTGCACCCGATGGACGCGTCCTGGGGCTACCGGACCCTCCGCCGCGCCCGCAAGCCCATCAACGACTGCCGCCGTCGATACGACTACGATGGGCCGTTCCATATCACGGCCTACGTTGGGGCGCAGGGCCAGGTCTTGGACGCCGGGTTTGACGCCAAGCTCCGGCCACGCCGGGAGTTTGCGGCCTGTGTCGTCGGCGTCGTGCGGGGCTTGACATTCCCCCCGGGGGCAGCGGGGACCGCCAAGTACCGCGCGCTGATTGAGAACCTCGACGACGACGCCTGACCGCTCGTCAGGCAGGCCGTCCAGCTGCCCGTTGGAGAGCGCGCCCGCCGCCCCCTTCATCGCCGCAGCGGCTGCCGCCGGCGGTCGCGCCGCCGCCTCGACGGTGGCCCGCACGCCCTCCAATAGGGTGCCCTGGCGCCGACGTTTCGGCTCGCTCGGGCCCGGTCCGTGAATCGTAGCGCGCGGTGGAGGGTGTGAACCCCGGGCCCGCTGGCTGTCGCATGGGGTTCACGCTCTCGTCGGGCAGCGGGCGCGAGCGGCGGCCTGGCGGCTGGCATGGCTGTTGCTCTAGCCGAGCTTGAATCAAGCTTGGAGGCCAGCACATGCGCAGTCAGCTCTCCCTCAAACTCGGCGTGCCGATCTTGCTCCTCAGCACCACAGCCTGGGCCGACCCCAGTCCGGCCGTGACGGCCCAGTGGCACTGGAGTGAGGGCCGCGCCGAGCTCGGCCCGCGGATCACGCACCTCACGCTCACCGATGACAGCAGCGAGCGGGAGCTGCCGATGGGTGGCGTGGGCGCCTACTTCCGCTACCGGCTGAGCCGACGCTTTGGTCTGGAGGGCGCGCTCGACGTGCTCGTCTCGGATCAGCTGGGCGACGACTCGCCCGGCGAGGTCGTGCGGGCGACGGTGCCCATCACGGCCTCAGGGATGTTCTACCTGTTCCCCGACAGCCAGTTTCAGCTCTATCTGCTGGCCGGCCTCGGGGTGGCGGGGCACTCGGTGCGCTACGACGCGCTCGGTCAGGAGTCGAGCTTCTCGACGCCGGTGGGGCAGCTCGGCTTCGGCGCGCAGTACCGCGTCGACGACTTGCGCTTTGACCTGTCGATGCGGTCGTTGGTGATGCACCGCGACGGGGACGAGGTGGCGGTCAACGACCTGCCGAGCGGCGACTATGATCCGCGCGCCGTGGGGTACCAGCCGCTGTTGGGTGACCGCACGGTGGCGGGCGCGATGATCACGCTGGGCGTGCACTGGGGCCTGTAGGCGGTCGCCTGCGCGTCGCAGCTCCGCGGCGCCTGGACGAGCGGGCAGGGGCTCAGCCCTTGTCGGGCTCGATGGGCTCCGGCTCCTTGTCGAGGCGCCCCTCAAACCCACGGCTGGGGTCGGCGGCGTCTGCTTCGCTGCTGAGCAGCATCAGCGACTCGCCCTCGAGGGCGGCCATGGTGGTGGCAACGGACAGGTCGCCGGTCACGTTGACGGCGGTGCGGAACATGTCCAGCAGTCGGTCCATCCCCAAGATGAGCGCCAGACCCACCTGGGGGATCCCCGACGCCGTGAGCACCATCGCCAGGGTCACCATGCCTGCGCCGGGGACACCAGCGGCGCCCACCGACGCCATCGTCGCGGCGCCCACGATGCTAAGCTGGTCGCCGAGGGTCAGGTCGATGCCAAAGACCTGGGCGATGAAGAGGGCAGCGACGCCCTGATACAGCGCCGTGCCGTCCATGTTGACGGTGGAGCCCAGCGGCAGCACGAAGCTCGCGACGGAGTTCGACACGCCGACGTTGTCTTCGGCGCACTCCATGCTGACGGGCAGGGCCGCTGACGACGAGGACGTCGAGAAGGCGATCAGCTGGGCGGGCCGGATGGCCTTGAGGAAGGGGCGGAGGGGCAGCTTCGCCACGAAGCGGACCAGCCCGCCATACACCAGCAGGCTGTGGGCGAGCAGGCCCAGCAGGACGGTCAGCCCATACACCAGCAGCGCCTGCAGCACGGAGGCGCCGCTCTGCCCCACCACCTCGGCGACGAGCGCCGCGACGCCGAAGGGCGCGATCGACATGACCATGTGGATGATCATGATCATGGCACCCTGCACCTTGTCGAAGAACGTGACGACGATGCGGCCTTCGCCCTCACCCAGCATGGTCAGCGCGATCCCGAAGACCACAGCGAAGAAGATGATCTGGAGCATCTCCCCGTTGGTCAGGGCGGCGAGCGGGTTGATCGGGATGATGTTGAGCAGGTTGTCGATGGTCGATGGGGCCTCGGCCGCGCTCGCCGCTTTCGCGCCTACGTCGCCGGCAAACTGCGCTGTCAGTCTGGCGCGGTCGGCAGCGTCGATGAAGTCGCCGGGCTGGATCAGGTGGGCCACCAGCAGGCCGATGGTGACGGCCACCGCGGTGGTCAGCATGTAGATGCCCAAGGTCTTGCTGCCGAGCCGACCGAGCTTGCGCAGATCGCCCAGGCTGGCGATGCCGACCAGGAGCGAGGCGAACACCAGCGGCACGATCACCATCTTGATGCCGCGCATGAACACCTCCCCGATGGGGTGCATGATCGCGATCACCGTGTCGCCCAGGCCTGAGATCGGCACGGGGCTCGCTTGATGTCCGCCGCCCTCGATGGGCTGATAGCGAATCTTGAGCCAGCCCTCGACCGCCTTCCCGGGGCGGGCGCCGGGGACGAGCTGGGTGATGCGCCCCTCACTGTCGCCGAGCAGCACCCGGTCGGTCAGCGCGAAGCTGACCTTGGCCCAGCCGGCCCCTACCTCACCTTCCTTGAGCTCGCCCTCGGCGGGGCTGTGTGGCGTAAGCAGGGTCAGTCGCAAGGCGGCGCCCTTTGGCATGGGCAGCCGACTGCTCGGATCATCGGCCTGGATGCGCACCTCGACCGCCGCGGCGTTTCGCACGCTGTAGACGTCGTGATCCAGGAAGCTGGAGTTCGGCCCGAGGGTCAGCCCGATGACTGTCCCGACGGCCATGCCGATGAGGATCTTGGTGTAAATCTGCATGGATCGGGTTTAACCCGGCAGGGCCACCCTGGCAAGCGAGCGGGCGCCCCCGCGCCGCTCAGCCCCCGGTTGGCCGCGCCGAGGCGGGGGAGGGGGCCGTGCTCAGGGTCGGAAGGTCGTCGAGGCGACGCCCCAGCTCTTCCATCGCAGCTGATTCAGGTCGTCGTAGGTGAACTCGTCGAAGTCGAACCGGCCGTCGACGATGAACGGGTTGATGTCGAGGAACATCGCGCCCTGGCCAAGGCCAGCGCCGCCGGCGCCCTCAGGCAGCAGCGGGATCTCGAACTCGGTGACCAGGCTCGGGGTCACGTACCGCCACAGCGGCTTGGGCGGGCCCAAGGCGGGCTCCGAGATGGAGATCATGTTGGCAGACGGCGGCCGGATGGGCCCATCGATGCCGTCGTGCACGCCCCATGTGATCCGGCGCTCCAGGCCCAGCTCACCGCCGGGCGCGGGGTTGATGAAGAACGGCGAGCCCACAAAGGGCGTGACCAGCACGCCGTTCTCGACGTCGCGGGTCTCCTCGATGGTGACCGCCATCGGGGTGTTGTCGGCCGTCGCGCTGAAGGCGAGGTTGATGAGGTAGAAGCTCACGTCCAAGTCCCAGCCTTCGAGGCGGGGCATCTGCCGGGTGGTCAGGTTCGGCTGAACGCTGACCGCC
>JAUHVS010000241.1 GCA_030424955.1 bacterium
CGGCCTTCGCGAGGTAGGCCACGTAGTCGTCATCGGGCGCGTCCCCCACCCCGCTGCCGTAGGTGACCTTCACCGCCTGCGCCGGGGGCAGCCCCGCCGCCTCGGCCGAGTCGTCGACGAGGGCCAGGTTGACCCCGGGGTCGGCCAGCACGAAGGGCATGCCCACAAAGTAGTAGGGCGTCAGCGCCCAGAAGCGCACCGCCGCCTTCTCGGGCGCGGGGAAGTCGGCCCAGGCCTGCACGCCGTCCCACGCGAACCGGCCCACCGCCGGCGCGCGCATCTCGTGGTACGCGCGAGCGGCCAGCAGGTCGATGGTCTGGGTGCTGTCCCGGCGGGGTGACGTGCCCAGCGGCGCGTAGTCGTAGCTGAACCGCAGGGCGCGGCCGGCGAACCACGCGGCCAGCCCGCCGTGCGCCTCGATGCCCCGCGCCACGACCTTGCCCGCGGGGGTCTGCAGCCGCACGAGGCCGTCGGCCGCCCGCCGGGCCGGCTCGGCGGGATCCACCGGGCGGTGGGGCTGCGCCCACGTGAGCAGGGGCAGCGCGAGGCAACAGGCGAGGGCGAGGCGGCTGGGGCGCATGGCGGATCCTGGTCGGCGGTGATCGGGTGTGGGCAAGCCTACGGCGCGCCCCGCGGGCGGGTTACGGGCGCGGGCCACACCCCCATTGACGGTGGCCCCCCAGCTTGCCACAACCACGGCCACGCCTTCGCTCGGGAGCTGTCATGTCCCTCGGCCTCGAAGACATCCGCCGCGCCCTCGAGGTGCGCGATCCCGACCTGGCGATCCTCATCACCCGCCTGGCCAGCGCGCCCGACCCGCGCCCCGAGGCCCCCGTGCGGCCCGAGGCGCTGACGCTCCCGCGGTTCCGCGCCAGCCTGCGCAGCGGCGCCTTCAAGCGCCTCGACCGGCCCGGCCGCCGCCAGCACCGCCTCGACGGCCTGCGCGCCCTCGAGGCCGCCGACGCCGAGCTCCCCCCGCCGCCGCGCCTGGGCCTGCACACCACCGTGTGGGCGCTGTGGGCCACCCCCGGCGCCTACGCCCGCCACCAGCTGCTGCAGGTCATCGCCGAGGTGCCCCTGACGTGGGGGCCCTGGCGGGCGCTGAAGCAGATCTTCAAGGCCGCGGAGGCCGCCAACGACTTCGAGATCTACGGCGCGCTGGCCGCGCGCTTCGATCACGCGCTGGCCGCCGGTGGCGCCCCCGGCGGCGAGGTCAGCCGGCGCACGCTGGCCTACCTGGTGCGCCGCGCGTGGCGACACCTGAAGGCCCTTGGCCTGGGGCTGCCCGCGGCCTACGCCGACGCCGCAAGCGCGGCGCTGGCCGCCTACCCCGAGGACACCCAGTGGGCCAACACCTGGCTCGCGAACCACGTCTTCTACCACGAGACCGGCGAGTACAGCCGGGGCCGCTTCCGGTTCCGCCGGCGGCCCTCGACCCTGCTGAAGTACCGCGCCTTCCCGGCCCTGTGGCGCCGCTCCCCGCGCCCGCTCTTCGGGCTGCTGGCCCGCGCCCAGAGCGAGCAGGTGCGCCGCTTCGCCGTCGACGCGCTGAAGGCCGACTTCCGCGGCGCCCTGCGCGATGTGCAGCCCGCCTGGATCGCCCGGCTGGTGCCCCTGCGCAGCCGCATCGTCGACGACTTCGTGGTGTGGGTGCTGGGCAACGTGCCCCGCTTCGAGCAGGCCGCCTTCGCCGAGCTGGGCCTGCACGAGCCGGTGCTCGCGCTGCTCGACTCGCCCTCCGATGGCGCCCGCACCTACGCCGCCGCCTACGTGCGGGTGCACGCCCGCGCCCTGCCCCTCGATCGGCTCATCGAGCTGGTCGACAACAGCCACGAGGCGGTGCGGGCCGTGGCCCTCGACCTCATCGGCGAGCGCGATCCCCGCGCCGCCGTCGGCCTGGACGCCTGGGGCGCCTTGCTGGCCATGCCCCACGGGCACGCGCTGGCGGCGAAGACCCTGCGCGGCGCCTTCAGCACCCGCGAGCTGACCCCCGACTGGTTCGCCGACCGGCTGGCCGCGCCGCAGCCCGAGGTGGTGCAGTTCGCCACCGCCCTCATGCCGCGGCTGCACCCCGCCAAGAAGCTCGGCGCCCCGTGGTTCATCGACCTGCTGGCGCGCCCCGACCTGCACCGCCAGGCCGCCGCCTTCGCCCTGGACGCCCTCGAGGGCCTGGGGCTCGCCGATCTGCCCGCCGACTTCGTGCAGCGCGCCCTGCTGCGCCCGGCCACCGCGCGCCGCGCCGCCCGCTGGCTCACCGAGGATCGCCTGCCGGCCGCCTTGGTGGGCGCCGAGTGGCTCAAGACCCTGATGGACCCCGTGCGCTGGGCCGCCGATCCCACCATCGCCGCCCTGCGGGCCGAGGACGAGGCCCTGGCGGAGCGCCTCGCCGAGCCCTCGCCCGGCCTGGCCGCGCTGGCCCGCGAGCTGCTGGCCGACGTGCGCAAGTTCACCGCCGAGCAGGTGGGCTTCGAGTGGCTGCTGTCGCTGGTGGCCCGCGACGACGCGGATCTGCACGGCTTCGCGGTGGAGGCGCTGACCCGCGCCTGCGGGCCCCGCGACGTCGCCCCCGCCGACGCCGGCGCGGCGGTGGTCGACGACACCCCCAAGACGGCCGATCTGGGCGGCGCGTCGTTCCTGTTCACCGGCAAGCTCGCCACCATGACCCGCTCGCAGGCCACCAAGCTGGTGAGCGGCGCGGGGGGCGCCAACTCGGGCACCGTCAGCGCCAAGCTCGACTACCTGGTCATCGGCGACGAGGGCTCGCCCCTGTACGGCGAGGGCCGCAAAGGCAGCAAGCAGGTCAAGGCCGAGAAGCTGGTCGAGGGCGGCGCCGCGCTGCGCATCATCAGCGAGGCGGCGTTCCGCAAGATGCTGGCCGGCGAGACCGTCGGCGGCGACAGCGAGCGCGCCGAGGCCGGCATCGCCCGGCTGTGGGCCATGGCCTTCGATCCCGGCCCGGTGGACGCGCCCACCGCGCGCTTCGCCCGCCACTACCTGCGGCTGCACCACCCGAAGATCTGCCCCGCCGAGACCGACCGCTATGTCGATCCCGGCGCCGAGATCCCCGAGGCCTGGCTGACCTTCGATCGGGTCGCCCCCGCGCTGGCCGACCCCCGCGCCGCCGTGCGCGCCCTGGCCGTCGAGCTGTGCCGCTACGAGCTCGGCCGCTGGCAGCCGCCCATCCCCGCGCTGGTGACCCTGGCCGAGTCCAGCCACCCCGAGGTGCGCGCGCTGGTCACCCAGGCCCTCACCGCCGACGCCCACGACGCCGAGTGGCGCCACGCCCTCATCGATCCCGCGCGGCTGACCCCCGCGGCCGTGTACCGCTTCTGCGAGTCTACGCGGCCCGAGGCCCGCGACCTGGGCATGGCGCTCATCGGCGCCCACCCGCGCCTCGCTGTGCCCACCGAGCTGTTCCGGCTGACCGAGAGCCCCGACCCCGGCGTGCGCGGCTTCGTGGTGCGCCAGCTGTGGCGCCTGTACCGCGACCGCGGCGTGACCTGGGGCTGGCAGCCGCCCACGCCCGCCGACGGCCCGGCGCCTGACCCGGTCACCCGCCCCGCCGCCCTGCCGGCCAGCGCCGAAGACGTGCGGGGCTTCCTGCGCCGCGCCCTGTTCAACATCCCCCCCGGCCGCCCGCCGGCGCCCCGCGAGGGGGGCGTGCGGCTCACCCCGCTGCCCGCCCGCAAGGCGAAGCTCGCCCTCATCGAGGTCGTGCGCGATCTGGCGGTGGAGGACGCCGCCTTCGCGGCCCACGTCCGCCCGCTGCTGGCGACCTTCCTGGCGTCCCGCGGCGCCAGCGAGCGCGCCGCCTGCCTCGTGGCCCTGACCCGCATCGACCGCGCCCACCCGGCGCTCGCGCAGGAGGCAGCCTGATGGCCACCGACCGCTGGCTGGACCACCGCGGCGCCCTCACGGGCCTGATCACCCTCGGCACCGACCTGGTGCTCGCCACCCGCCACCCCGAGGGCCAGGCGGGCAGCCTCGACCGCCACGACCTCGACACCGGCAAGACCACCCGCTGGCCCATCGCCGCGGGCGTGGTGGCCCTGGCGGCGCACCCGGCGGGCCTCATCGCCGCCGACGGGGCCCACCAGCTCTACCTAGGCGACGGCGCCCGGGCGCCCCAGGCCATCGGCGCCCCGCTCGACGGGCCGATCCGCGCCCTCACGGCCCTGGGCGACGCCCGGCTGGCGGCGCTGGTGGGCGACACCGTGCAGGTGCTCGACGCCGCCGGCGCACCGGTGCAGACGCTCCCGCTGCCGTCGGCCGGCACCTGCCTGCTCGCGAGCGCCGACGGGCGCTGGCTGGTGGCGGGCACGCAGGCCGGTGAGCTGGCGGCCTTCAGCGCCGAGGACAGCGACCGCTTCACCGCGGGCGACGCCGCGCGGATCCACGAGGGCCCTGTGCTGGCCCTGGCCTTCGAGCCCGACGCCCTGCGGGTGCTGTCCACAGGCGCCGACGGCGCGCTGCGGGTCACCCACGCCCGCGGCCGCATGGACCCCGAGGATCGCGGCGGCAAGGCCGGCCACGGCGCCATCGCCCTGGTGCCCACGGCCGAGCGGCTCTACTCCGTGGACGCCGAGGGCGGGCTGAAGGCCTGGCCCCACCAGGGCAAGCGCCCGCAGCAGTGGCGCGATGGCGTGGGCGCCGCCCGCTTCGCCACCGTCGTCGCCGTGCGCGGCCGCCCGCACCTGGCCATCGCCCGCGCGGATCTGTCGGTGCACGTGCTGCTGCTCGACGCCGCCGGCAAGATCGACCACCACACCCACACCGTGCACGGCGCCTACGCGAGCGCCGAGCGCCTGCTCCGCAGCCCGCGGCCCGTGGAGCGCGCCGCCGCCCTCGACACCCTGGCGGCCTACGACGACGCCCCCGCCCTGCACCTGCTGGCCCGCGCGGCCGAGCGCGACGACGATCCCGGGGTGCGCCTCGCCGCCGTCGAGCGCCTGGGCCGCAGCGCCCACCCCAAGACAGGCCCGCCCTTGCAGGCCCGGCTCTCGGACGCCCTGCCCGCCGTGCGGCTGGCCGCGCTCGCGGGGCTGCGCCAGCAGCAGGGCGGCGGGGCGATCGCGCCCCTGGTGCTCGCCCTCGCCGCCCGCGCTGAGGACGTCGGGATCGCCGCCGTGACGGCCCTGGCCGAGCGCGCGCCCACCCAGCCCGAGGCCGCGCAGCGCCTCGCCGACACCCTGAACCACGCCACGGCCGCCGTGCGCCTCGCGGCCCTCGCAGCGCTGGAGGGGCTGGCCGCCGACGACGATCCGGCCCCCACGCTGGGCGGCCTGCAGGCCCAGGCCGAGGACGTGCGCTGGCACGCGGTGCACCGCCTGTATCAGCGGGGCCTCACCGGCCAGCCCCCGGTGCAGTCCGCCCTGCGCCGCGCCCTTGAGGATCCGGCCCCGATGGTCGCCCGCGCGGCGCTGCAGGTGCGCCTGCTCGCCGAGCCCGCCCTCGCCGACGCGCTGCGGGCGCGGTCCCCGGATCTGCACCGGCTGTTCCACGCCATCGAGACCTACGGCGAGGCCAACCCCAAGGCCGCCAGCAAGCCCCGCAAGAAGGCGGTGCAGCTCGACGACGCCACCCTGCGGCCCCTGCTGGAGGCCCTGGCGAGCCGGGCCCTGGAGCCCTGCATCGCCGGCGCCCACGGCCTGGCGCTGCTCGGCGACGCCCGCGCCTTTGGCGCCCTGCTGCAGCTCAGCCGCGAGGCGGTGCCCGCGGCGCGGGTGCACGCCGCCAACGCGCTGCCCCTGCTGGGAGACGCCCGCGCCCTGCCCCGGCTGCGGCAGCTCATCCGCGACCCCGACGCCAGCGTGCGGGACGCCGCCTACACCGCCCTGGGCGCCCTGCTGGGCGACGACCGCCTGGCCCGGGTCGACGCCGGCCTCGGCGCGCCCCACGAGGACGTGCGCGCCCGCGCCCTGCGCACCCTGATCACCCCGCTGCGCAAGGGCCCCGCCCTCGCCCCCGACAGCCCCGAGGCCACCCGCCTCGCCCGCGCCCTGGACGACGGCGCCGCCGCCGTACGCGGCGAGGCCTACAAGGCCGTGCTCAACATCGGCGTCGGCGACGCCGCCGAGACCCAGCGCTTCGCCCTGCGCAGCCGCCACCCCGACGTGCGCCGGGAGGTGCTCGACGAGCTCGTCGCCCAGCTCGCCGAGCCGTGGGCCTGGCCGCTGCTGCTCAGCCTGCTGGCCGATCCCGAGCCCAGCCTGCGCCGCGACGCCTTCGAGCAGGCCACCCGCAAGGGCCGGGGCCGCACGCCCACGCCCGCCGCCACCGCGCTGACCAGCCCCTACCCCGACCTGCGGGAGGCCGGCACCCACGCCCTGGCCCGCAAGCCGGACGCCACCGCCCTGGCGCTGCTGGCCCAGGCCACCGGCGACGACCACAGCGCCGTGCGCCTGGCCGCCCTGGCCGCGCTGGAGGCCGCCGGCGCCGACGACGCGCTGGTGCAGGCCGCCCAGAGCCCCCACGCCGACGTGCGCCTGCGGGCCGCCAGCGCCCGCGCCGCCCGCGGCGATCGGCGGGTGCTCGACACCCTGCTCGCCCAGCTCGACGCCCCCGCGCCCACCGAGCGCGAGGCCCTGGCCACCTGGACCCAGCAGACCGTGCGGGCCCTCGACGGGCTCGCCGCCCTGGAGGCCCCCGAGGGCGCCGCCGCCGTGCAGGCCCTGCTCGACCACGACGACGGCACCCTGCGCCACGCGGCCGCCGACTGCCTGAGCTGGATCGCCCCCGACGCGGCCCCCCTGCGGGCGGCCCTGCGCCACGCCGACCCTCAGGTGCAGCAGGCCGCCGCCCTGGGGCTGGCCCGCCTGGGCGACGCCGCCGGCGCCCCCCTGTTTGACGGCGTGCCCACCGCCCCGGCCCCGGCGCCCACCGGGCGCAAGGTCGCCCGCCGCCGCGGCGCGGCCCCCGCCGCCCCTGCCCCGTGGGCCGCCCTCGAGGCCGCCACCGCGCTGCGCGATGACGACCGCCTCACCGCCCTGCTGGAGCACCCCGATCCCGCCGGCCGCGGCGTGGCCCTCGAGGTGCTGCTGCTGTGGACCGCGCGCCGCCCCGAGGCCGCCACAGAGCGCTGCCTGGCCGCGCTGTCCACCGGCGATCCCACCGTGCGCCTGCGCGCCGCCGAGGCCCTGGAGCGGCTGGGCGATCCCGACGCCCTCGTCGCGCTGGCCCAGGCGGCCCTCACCGACCGCACGGGCCTGCACACGGTGCCCCCCGGCGCCCTCGCAGCCCTCGCCGATGGGCTGGCCAGCGGCGGCCGCTTCGCCGCCGCCCTGCACTGGGCCACCGTCAGCCAGCGCCACAGCGCGCCCCTCGCGGCGCTGGCCCAGGCGCGCCCCACCCCAGCCCCGGCCACCGGCCTGGACGGGGTGATCTTCGGCGCCTACGCCGCGCTGTCCCGCTTGGGCGACGCCGGGGCCCAGGCCCGCAGCGCCCGCCGGGCCGCCATCGGGCGCCTCGTCGCCCTCGCCCACGCCGGCCGCGTGGCCCCCGACGCCCTGGCCCCGGTGCTGCTGCCCGCCCTGGGCGACAGCGCCCAGCCGGTGCGCCAGGCCGCCTTCGAGGCCCTCGCGGCCGCCGGCGTGCCGCCCCAGACCCTCGCCGCCGAGGCCCTGGGCACGGGCCACACCGACCTGGGCGAGGCCGGCCTGCGCCTGCTCGCCGAGGCCCCCGGGGCCGACGGCGCCGCCGTGCTGCGGGGCGTGATCCGCCAACACGCGGGTCCCCTGGCCGAGGTCGCCTGTCGGCTGCTGGCGGACCTGTCCGGTCCCCTCGAGGCCGCCGAGGCCGCCCTGGCCGCCCGCCGTGAGTCGCTGGTGCTGCGCGCCGGCGTGCGGGCCCTGGCGTCCATCGCCCACGCCGACGACGCCCTGCGCGCCGACGCCCTCGCCCGGCTGCGCACGGTCGCCGCTGAGCACGCGCTGCCCGAGGCCCGCCTCGACGCCGCCACCGCGCTGGCCGAGCGCCGCGACGCCGGAGCCTTGGCGCCCCTCACCGCCGCCCTCGCCGACCCCGACGCCGCCACCCAGCGCCGCGTCGCCAAGGCGCTCGCGCGCTTGGGCGATCCGGCG
>JAUHVS010000242.1 GCA_030424955.1 bacterium
CGCATCGAAGTGCTGAAGGGCCCGCAGGGCACGGTGTTCGGCAAGAACACCTCGGCGGGCGTCATCAACGTGATCACGCGGCGCCCCGACTACAACACCTACGTCGATGGCGAACTGACGGTCGGCAACTACGGCGCGTTGGGCGTCGCCGGCACCTTCAACAGCGCGCTCGGCGACAACTCGGCGATGCGCGTGTACGCGGCCAAGCGCAAGCGCGATGGCTGGATGGACGTGCACACCGGCAACGGCCCGCGGCGCGAGGACGAGGACTACGACCAGAACTTCCATTCGCTGCGCGGGCAACTGCTGCTGGAGCCCACCGACACGCTGGACATCAACTTCATCGCCGACTTCACCAATCGCGACGAGAACTGCTGCGTCGGCGTGACCACCACGCGCGGCCCCGCCGCCGGCATCGTCGATGCGCTGGCGGGCGGCGAGGGCGTCATCCCCCGCCTCGCCCAGCTCCTCCAGGGCCAGCAGGCTGAGCAGGCGCAGCCCCTTGACCGGCTCCGGCTCCAGGCGCTCGTCCAGGTAGATGACGCAGGACAGCGACGGCAGCCGGGCCCGGGCCGACAGCACCTTCTGCAGCTGCTCGGCGGTGTCGAGGAACACCACCCGCGCGTCGGAGTCCTTGAGGATCCACTCGACCCCCCACTCCGGGGTCGTCTCGTAGATGGGGGCGTCCACCGCGCCGGCGCTCAGGGAGGCCAGATCCGCCAGCACCCACTCGGGCCCGCTGCTGGCCAGGATGGCCGTGCGATCGCCCGGCTCGATGCCCAGGGCCACCAGCCCGGCGGCGGCCAGCCGCACCCGCGCGCCCATCTGCGCCCAGGTCAGCGGCCGCCAGTGCCGGTCGCGCTTGCCGTAGACCATCGGCCGGGCGCCCAGCTTGGCCACCTGCTCACGGAAGAGGGCCGGGATCGAAGGGTGCGGCATGGGGCGGGATCTCCCCCGGGTCACAGGTTTCCGCAGGCGCGGCGAGGGGCGTATCCAAACAGCGGTGAACGTTGGTGTCAACGCGTCGGCGCCGGGCGGCTTGCGCCCAAGGGCCCCCGTGGTAATGTGGCCGCTCGCGCTTCGCCGGGCGGTGATCGGGGGTCACCGCCAAGGCGCCACTCGACCCGCCCCCCGCGTCGGTGTTCATGGTCCCTCCGTCGGACTTTCCCGCTGGCTACGAGGCCCTGCGAGCGCTGGGTGAGGGCTCCATGGGGGCCGTGCACCTGGCCTGGGCGCAGCGGGCGCAGGGTCACTGCGCGATCAAGGTGCTCAACATCCGCAAGGACCGCCGGGGCTCTGCCGAGCGGTCCTTCAACCGCGAGGTGCGGGCCATGGCCCGCCTCGACCACGAGTCCATCGCGGCGGTGTACGACTTTGGCCGCACCAAGGAGGGCTCGCCCTTCCTGGCCATGGAGCACGTGCCCGGCGAGAGCCTGCACGCCTACATGCGCGGCCCGTGGTCGTGGGGTCGGCGGTGGCTGCTGCTCGACGGCCTGCTCGCGGGCCTGGGCCACGCCCACGCGCGCGGGCTGATCCACCGCGATCTCAAGCCCGGCAACGTGCTGATCGTGCCTGGCCGCACCGGCCGCGACGCCATCAAGCTGGTGGACTTCGGCATCGCCCTGTCGGTGCCCGAGGCCGCCCGCGCCAGCCGCCGCATCGAGGGCACCCCCGCCTACATCGCCCCCGAGGCCGCCGCCGGCAACGTGGTGGACGCCGGCCCCTGGACCGACCTGTACTCCCTGGGCGTGATCCTCTTCGAGCTGCTCACGGGCGATCTGCCCTACCACGGGCGGCACCTGCTCGCGCACCACCAGCGCTCGCCGCTGCCCAAGGTGGTCATCCGGCCCGAGGCCGAGGCCCCCGAGGGCATCACCCACCTGGTGCTGCGCCTGCTCGCCAAGGCGCCGGTGGATCGCTACCGCCACGTGGCCGACGTGCGCGACGCCCTCAACCGCCTGGGCCCCCCGGCCGCTGCCGAGCCCTTCGACGCCGTCGAGGACCGCCTGGGCCTGCTCGACGACGACACCACTGCCCCCGGCCAGGAGAGCCTGGCGCCCCTGCAGGGCCCCGCTGGCCCCGGCCTGGTGCACCTGCGCAACCCCGCCATCGTGGGCCGCGACAAGGCCCAGGCGGTGCTGCGCGGCGCCGCCGACGCGGCCATCGCGGGCGTGGGCCCGCAGGTGGTGATCATCGAGGGCGAGGGCGGCCTGGGCAAGAGCACCCTCGCCCGCTGGCTGCGCGAGCAGGTCGAGGAGAGCGGGTCGATGCGCACCCTGTGCGTGCGCAGCGAGCCCCAGACCCGCCAGGCCGGCCTGCGCGAGGCCATCCTGCGCTACATCGGCGCGCCCTCGCTCACCCGCGAGAAGGCCCCCGCCGTGTTCGCCCGGGTCTTCGACGACGAGCGCAACCAGCGCGGCGCCACCGAGGCGCTCTGGCCGGCGCCGGGCGCCGAGAGCGTGGAGCAGCGCATCAAGCGGGCCGCGTGGATGGTGCACGACCTGTCCCGCGAGCTGCCCTTCATGCTGTGGTGCGACGACGCCCAGTGGTCGCCCGAGGGGCGGGTGCTGCAGCTCGCCCTGCGCCTCGCCCGCGAAGAGCGGCTGACCCACATGCTGATCGTCATCAGCCTGCGCCCCACCGACCGCGGCAGCGCCAACATCGCCCTGCGGGCGCTCAACCAGCTGCCCCGCTGCACCACCCTGCGCCTGCGCCCGCTGTCGCCCGCGGTGCTGTCCGCCGGCCTGAACCAGCTCGCCCCCCTCCCCCCGGGCATCGCCGAGGCCGCCGCCCTGCAGGCGGTGGGCAACCCCCTGCTCGCCCTGGAGGCCGTGCGCACGCACCTGCGCGCCGAGGGCATGGGCGAGGCCCCCACCGATCCGAGCACCCTGCTGGCCCGCCGCGTGGACGAGGCCTGCAAGGGCCCGCTGGGCGGCGAGCTGCGCAGCCTGCTGGTGCGCGCCACCCTGCTCGGCCGGGCCATGTCGCTGGTGCCTCTGTCGCGCCTGTGCCGGGTGGCGGGCGATCCGAGCGCGCCGGCCCTCACGGGCGACCAGCAGCAGACGGCGGCGCTGCTGGAGCGCGCGGTGAACGAGGGCCTGCTGAAGGAGGCCAACCCGGGCCAGTGGCGCTTCAGCCACGACCTCATGCGGGCCTACCTGCGCGACGCCTGCCGCACCCTGCCCAACTACCCGGCCCTCAACCTGGCCTGTGCGCAGCTGCGCCGCGCCCGCGCGGAGCGCGACGAGATGGGCATCGAGATGGAGGTGGTGTCGCGCCACTACTGGGAGGGCGGCGAGCACGCCGAGGCCCTGGCCACGGGGCTGATCGCCGTCACGCGCCTGCACAACGCCAGCCTGATGGGCAACGTCACCAGCTTCGCCCGTCGGCTCATCGAGTGGGACGACGCCGAGCACCTGCTGAGCGCCGAGCAGCGCTGCGACCTGCGGCTGCTGGGCTCGGACGCCTGCGAGCACGCCGGCCAGCCCCACGACGCGGAGCGCCACGCGGCCGCCGCGCTGGGCATCGCCAGCCGCAACTGGCTGCCCACCCACGCCACCCGGGCCGCGTGCCGGCTGGGCCTGCTGCACCTGCGCAACGACGCGCTGGAGGAGGCCGAGCAGGTGCTGCGCGAGGCCGTGCGCCAGGCGGGCAACAGCCAGGACGCCCAGTCCCTGGCCCTGGCGCAGGAGACCCTGGGGCTGCTCTTTGAGCACCGCGGCGAGCTGCGGGCCGCCCGGCAGACCCTCGAGACCGGCCTGGAGGTCGCCCGCGGCGCGGGCCTGGTGAGCGAGGCCCTCGACACCCGCATGGCGCTCGCGCGCATCGACCGGCTGGAGGGCCGGCTGGAGCGCGCCCTGCGGGCGTTCCGGCAGGTGGCCGACGACGCCCGCGAGGCCGGCATGGAGATCCGCGCGCTGGAGGCCCGCCTCGAAGAGGGCATGTGCGCCTGGACCGCCGACGATCCCGAGGCCGCCGAGCAGGCCTTTGAGGACGTGCTCGAGGGCACCCGCGGCCGGCTCTTCCGCATCGAGTTCCAGGCCGCGCTGGGGGCCGCGTGGGCCCACGCCGCGCAGCGCCACTTCACCGACTGCGAGCTCAGCCTGATGCAGGCCGAAGAGCTGCGCTTTGACGTGCGCATGGCCGATCCCGAGACCGAGACCCTGCGCCGGGCCATCCGCGACCTGGCCCAGGCGGCGCGGCGGCCCGACATCCTGCAGCGGGTCGATCGGCTCGCCGTGATGGGCACCCGCACCCACCACACCCTCAGCCCGCCCACCACCGCGTGACGTGAGCCCGCCGGGGGCCTATCATCCCGCGTCGAGAAATCCCCGTCCCGCAGGGGCCACCCGCCCCGCAGCCCCGAAGGAGCCGTCATGGTCGACTTTCGCTTGAGCCAGGAGCAGGCGCAGCTGCGCCAGCTCGCCCGAGACTTCGCCGAGAAAGAGATCCGCCCCGTGGCGGCGCACCACGACCGCACCGGCGAGTGGCCGGGCGAGGTGCTGCGCAAGGCCTGGGAGCTGGGCCTGATGAACACCCACATCCCCGAGAACTACGGCGGCCTGGGCCTGCACGCCCTGGACGGCTCGCTCATCGCCGAGGCCAACGCGTGGGGCTGCACGGGCATCGGCACCGCCATCGAGGCCAACACCCTGGCAGAGGCCCCGGTGATCGTGGCCGGCACCGAGGCGCAGAAGACCAAGTACCTGGGCCGCATGACCGAGGACTGCCTGATGGCGGCCTACGGCGTCACCGAGCCCAACGCCGGCAGCGACGTGGCGGGCCTGAAGACCCGCGCCGAGCGCAAGGGCGACGTCTACGTGCTCAACGGCGCGAAGATGTGGATCACCAACGCGGGCAAGGCCAACTGGTTCTTCGTGCTGGCGGTGACCGATCCCAGCGCGGGCAACCGGGGCATGACCGGCTTCATCGTCGACGCCGACAGCCCTGGGCTGACCGTGGGCAAGAAGGAGTGGAACATGGGCCAGCGCGCCAGCGACACCCGCGGGGTGGAGCTGGTGGACGTCGAGGTGCCCGTGGCCAACCGCCTGGGTGAAGAGGGCGAGGGCTTCAAGATCGCCATGAAGGCCTTCGACCTCACCCGCCCCCTGGTGGCGGCGGGCGCGGTGGGCCTGGCCCAGGCCGCCTTCGAGCACGCCTACGCCTACGCGCAGGAGCGCAAGACCTTTGGCCGGCCCATCTACAGCCACCAGGCCGTGTCCTTCATGATCGCCGACATGGCCAAGGACATCGAGGCCGCGCGCCTGCTCGTGTGGCAGGCCGCGTGGATGTACGACCAGGGCCAGCGCAACACCCGCTTCGCGTCCATGGCGAAGTGCTTCGCGGCCGACACCGCGCACCGCGTCGCCAGCGACGCCGTGCAGGTGTTCGGCGGCAACGGCTTCTCCACCGAGTACCCCGTGGAGAAGCTGCTGCGCGACTCGAAGATCTTCCAGATCTACGAGGGCACCAGCCAGATCCAGCGGGTGATCATCAGCAAGGAGCTCCAGCGCACCGGCGTCCGCCGCTAAGCCGCCGGGCTGACCACGGCCCGCGCGCTTCCCTTGGCCCTCACCGCCGGGCGGCGTAGTCTCTGGCGCATATGCAGAACAAGCCCACCCCGCTGACCGACGCCGAGCTCGCTGCGCTCGCCACGGATCTTGAGAGCTACCGGGTCGAGCGCAAGCGGAAGCTGTCCAGCCAGAAGTCGAAGATCGAGCAGGCCATCTGCGCCTTCGCGAACGACCTGCCTGGGCACGGCGAGCCCGGCGTCCTGCTCATCGGCGTAGAGGACGACGGCACCGCCACCGGGGAGCCCATCACCGACGAGCTCCTGATCCAGCTCGCCGCCATCCGCAGCGACGGCAACATCCTGCCGTTCCCGCAGCTCCACGTGGCCCGCCGGACGCTGGCCGGCAAGGACATCGCGGTGGTGGTCGTGGAGCCCTCCCCCAACCCGCCGGTGCGCCTGCGGGGCACGGTCTGGGTGCGCGTCGGCCCGCGGCGCGACATCGCCACCCGCGACGAAGAGCGCATCCTGACCGAGCGCCGGCGCAGCTGGGACGGCCCCTTCGACCAGACCCCGGTGCACGGCGCCACCCTGGCCGACCTGGACCTGGACTTCTTCCAGCGCAGCTTCCTGCCGAGCGCGGTGGACGCAGCCACCCTGGCCGAGAACGGGCGCTCGATCCCCGAGCAGCTCGCCGCGCTGCACCTGGCCAGCGCAGACGGGGTGCCCAACGTGGCCGGCCTGCTGCTCCTGGGCCGGGCGCCCACCAGCTTCATCAAGGGCGCCTATGTGCAGTTCCTGCGAGTGCAAGGCACCGATCTCACCGGCGACATCATCGACCGCAAGGAGATCGAAGGGCCACTGCCGCTGGTGCTGAACGAGGTGGACGTGATCTGCCGCGCCCACATCCGGACCGCCACCCGCTACGTCGGGCTGCCCACCGAGCGGAACGGCCCCGACTACCCCTTCGGTGGCCTGCAGCAGCTGCTGCGCAACGCCCTGATGCACCGCAACTACGAGACCAGCAACGCCCCGGTCCAGTGGTATTGGTTCGACGACCGCGTCGAGATCCACAACCCCGGAGGCTTGTTCGGTCAGGCCGCCGATCCCGACCGGTTTGGCCAGCCCGGGGCCAACGACTACCGAAACCCGTCGCTGGCCAACGCGCTGCACACCCTGGGGTATGTGCAGCGCTTCGGCTCAGGAGTGCCGCTGGCTCGCAACGCCTGCGACACCAACGGCAACCCGCCGCCCGAGTTCAAGTTCGCCGCCGCCAGCTTCGGCGTCATCGTGCGGGCCGTGCCGTGAAGACCGTCGCCTTCTTCAACAACAAGGGTGGCGTGGGCAAGACCACGCTGGTCTACCACCTGGGCCACATCATGGCCGAGAGCGGGGGCTCGGTCTTGATGGTGGACCTGGACCCGCAGTCCAACCTGACCAGCATGTGCCTGGGCGAGGACGCGCTGGAGCGCCTCTGGCCCGCGCAGGGCAGCCACCCCCACACCTTGCACGGCGCCCTGGAGCCCATGCTGCGGGGCATTGGCGACGTGGGCACGCCGCACGTCATCGACGTGGGCCCCAACCTCAGCCTGCTGGCGGGTGATCTGGCGCTGGGCACCTCGTCGCTGGAGGACCGCCTGTCCAACGCGTGGCCCCGCGCGCTGGACCGTGACGAGTCTGCGTTCCGGCTGCTGTCGGCGCTGCACCGCCTGATCCGAGCGGGCGGGGCGCAAGCGGGCGCCGCCTTGGTGCTGATCGACGTGGGCCCCAACCTGGGCGCGTTGAACCGCGCGGCCATGCTCGCTGCCGAGCACATCGTCACCCCGCTGGCGCCTGACCTGTTCTCCATGCAGGCCCTGCGAAACCTGGGCCCCACCCTGACCGAGTGGCGCGAGGGCTGGGCCGACCGGCGCTCGCGGGCCCCTGCTCAAGGCCCCGCGCTGCCCGCCGGCGCGATGGCCCCCGCGGGCTACGTGGTGATGCAGTCCGGCATGCGCCTGAACCGCCCGGTGAAGGCCTACCAGCGCTGGGTGGCCAAGCTGCCGGGCGAGTACCACCGCGCCATGCTCGGCGCGTCCGGCGCGCCCGCCACCACCGACACCGACGCCCACTGCCTGGGGGTGTTGCGCCACTACCAGAGCTTGATGCCGCTGGCGCAGGACGCGCGGAAACCCATGTTCGCGCTGAAGCCCGCCGACGGCGCAATCGGCGCCCACGCCGGCGCCGTGGAGCGCTGCCGCGCCGACTTCACCGGGTTGGCCAACCAGCTGTTGGCGGCGCTGTAGCCGGGCTGGCCGGCTCGGCGTCCGCCCGTTGACCGGGCCGCTTGGCGGCGGTACCTTCTGGGCAGCGCAGACAGGCTGCGTGGAGCTGAACCGGAGGCCGCTGCATTGGCCGCAGTTTGGGCCGGTGAAGGACTGAGACGCTCGCCCAGTTGAGCAGCATGGCGTTTTGACTGGGCTCCGGTGGACCCGCGGTCGCTCTGGCGACCGCGGGTTTTCACTTTCTAGCGGGTCGCGATTCTCGGCCACGCCCAACGGGCAAGCGGGAAGACA
>JAUHVS010000243.1 GCA_030424955.1 bacterium
CCCGGGCTGGTACACCCAGTACACGCCGTACCAGGCGGAGATCGCCCAGGGCCGGCTCGAGGCGCTGCTGAACTTCCAGACGATGGTGAGCGATCTCACCGGTCTGCCCCTCGCCGGCGCGTCGCTGCTGGACGAGGCCACCGCCGCCGCCGAGGCGATGGTGATGGTGCACAACGTCAGCAAGCTGAAGGATGCCCGCGCGTTCCTCGTCTCGCCCGACTGCCACCCGCAGACCATCGAGGTCGTCGCCGCCCGCGCCGAAGCCACCCAGGAAGTCGCCGCCAGCGGTCACGTCCACGCTCAGGGCGTACGCCACGGTCACGCCGCGCACGGCGTCGGCCTCAGCGGCCACCACCAGGCTGTAGGCGCCGGCGTCGAGCTGCGTGAACAGCCCGGCACAGTCGCCCTCGCCGGCGGCCTCGGCCACCACCGCGCCGGCCGCGTCGATGACCGCCAGGCGCGTCGCGCCCGGGCAGCCGTCGGCGCCGTCGCCCGTGGCCACCGCCAGGCGGGTGCCGGCGTTCTCAACGTTGAAGGTGTAGGTGTCGCCCGCGGTGTCCACGGCGAGATCCGCGAGGGTCACGCGGGCCGCCTGGATGGCCCCCAGGTTGCCGGTACACACGGTGTCGCAGCCGTCGCCGCCGTCCGCGTTCCCGTCGTCGCACTGCTCGAAGCCGCCGACCTCACCGTCACCACAGACGGCCTCGAAGACGCACTCGGCGTTGCAGCCGTCGCCGGCCTCGATGTTGCCGTCGTCGCACTCCTCGGGGGCGTCGACGAAGCCGTCGCCGCAGGTCTGCTCGCGCTGGCACTCGGCGTCGCAGCCGTCGCCGGCCTCGACGTTGCCGTCGTCGCACTGCTCAGGCGCGACCACGAAGCCGTCGCCGCACAGGGCCTCACGCACGCAGCTCTCGTCGCAGCCGTCGCCCGGCTCGACGTTGCCGTCGTCGCAGATCTCGCCGCGCTCGACCTCACCGTTGCCGCAGACGGGCTCCACCCGGCAGCGGGGATCGCAGCCGTCCCCGGCGTCGACGTTGCCGTCGTCGCAGGCCTCGCCGGCGTCCAGGTTGCCGTCGCCGCACACGCCGTAGCTGACCTGCAGCACGTAGCCCGAGTTCTGGCGGCCGCCGAAGCCGTCCACCTCGACCTCGTACCGGCCGGCCGGCAGATCGACCGACAGCTTCGAGCACAGCCCCTGGCCGCCGTCGTCGTTGAAGAACAGCGACTCGGCCACGAACTCGCCGGCCTCGTCGAAGCCGTAGATGTACATGCGGGTGTCGCCGCCGGTGCAGCCCCCGAGGCCGTCGCCGGTCTCGAAGGTGAGCGCCGTCTCGGCGTCCAGCGCGATCTGGTAGCGGTCGTCGCCGGCCGCAGGGAAGACGCCGTCGAAGTCACCGCCAGCGGTCACGTCGCGGAACACCGACAGGGCCACGGTCACGCCGTCGAGGGCCTGGCCCATGTCGCCGGTGATCTCCAGGCGCCAGTCCGCCGCGCCGATCAGCGCGCCGTCGATGGCCGGGCAGTCCCCGTCGTTGTTGGCCGCGAGGATCTCGGCGCCGTCGGCGTCCACGATCCGCAAAGTCGCGCCCGCCGGGCAGGCGCCGTCCGCGTCGGCCAGGGTGGCCTGCACGGTGCTGTCGCCGTCGGTGGTGAAGGTCAGCGCGTCGGCGGCGCCGGCCGCGGTGTCCAGGGGCCCCACCGCGATGCGGCCCGAGACCACCGGGTACAGGTCGGGGGTGCAGCGGGCGTCGCAGCCGTCGCCGTTGACGAGGTTGCCGTCGTCACACTGCTCGTCCGCCTCGACCTCGCCGTTGCCGCAGGCCACGCCCTCGATGGCGCAGGCCGCGTCGCAGCCGTCGCCGGCGTCCAGGTTGCCGTCGTCGCACTGCTCGCCGGCCTCGACCTCGCCGTTGCCACACACGGCCGGGGGCGGCTCGATGTTGCACTCGGCGTCGCAGCCGTCGCCGGCGTCCAGGTTGCCGTCGTCGCAGGCCTCACCGTCGTCGACGGTGCCGTCGCCACAGACGGGCTGGGGCGGCTCGATGGTGCAGTCGGCGGCGCAGCCGTCGCCGGCGTCCAGGTTGCCGTCGTCGCAGGCCTCGTCGCCCGCGAGCACGCCGTCGCCGCACACGTTGTCGACGCAGCGGGTCACGCCCTCGGCGTCGGCGAGGCACTCGCCCTCGCCGCAGTAGTCCATGAGCGCGTCGGGCGCGCAGGCGTCGCCCAGCGCCCGCTCGGTGCGGTAGCTGACGTTCAGGACGTAGGCGTCCAGGCCCAGGCCGTCGAAGTCCGTGACCACGGCCTCGTAGCTGCCGGGCGCCACGACGCGCACCAGCCGCGAGCAGAGATCCGCCTCGCGGTCGTCGTTCTCTTCGATGAACTGGCGCTCGCCGTCCGCCAGCGCGAACAGCGCCAGCACGGTGTCGCCGGGGCACATGCCCATGCCGTCGTCGGTCTCGAGGGTGACCTCGGTGGGGGCGTCGACCGTGAAGGTGTAGCGGTCGAAGCTGCCGGGCTGGAAGCCGTTGGGGTACTGACCACCGGGGGTCACGTCCACCGGCTCGACGCCACAGGTGTCGCTGCAGCCGTCGCCCGCCTCAACGTTGCCGTCGTCGCACTCCTCGCCCTCGCCGAGCACGCCGTCGCCGCAGGGCGTGGCCTCGATCTGGCAAGCGGCGTCGCAGCCGTCACCGGCGTCGGTGTTGCCGTCGTCGCACTGCTCGCCGTCCTCGACCTCGCCGTTGCCGCAGAGGGACATCGCGCCACCGGCGCCGCCCTGGCCGCCGACACCGCCCATGCCGCCGGCGCCGCCCTGGCCGCCCGCGCCACCGGCGCCGCCTTCGCCGCCGACGCCGCCCTGGCCGCCTGCGCCGCCCTGGCCGCCCGCGCCACCCTGGCCACCGGCGCCGCCCTGGCCGCCAGCGCCGCCAGCGCCCGCCGCGCCGTCAATGCCGCCGCCATCGGCGGCGACGCTGGTGTCGGCGGTGCCGTTCGGGTTGTCCTCGCCGTCATCGCAACCGACGAGGACGCTGGCCACCAAGGCCGTCGCCCAGGCCGCCTGGCGCCGCCAGCGCGCGTAAGTGCTCGACATACTCATCCCCCTGTGCGCTGCTCGGCGCATGGATCGGCCCACTCCCCTGCGGGCGTTCGCGGCGCAGTCTGCCCGCAAAACCGGTTCGATTTCCAGTGGATCAACGGCCCCAGCAGGCCACGGCGCCATGGGATTCGTTGTCCCCGGCCCCCCACCCCCCTACACTCGCCCCCATGGCATCCGCCCTCCGTCTGGCCGCGCGCTGCGCGGCGATCGCCCTGCTCGTTGGCTGTGGGGCCACCCCCCCGCCCCCGCCCGCGGCGCCGCCCTACGGCGACTGGCTGACCCGGCGGGGCATCGGGCACCCGCTGGTGGGTCTTATCTGGTCAACCCGAGCGGAGCGCTGGCTGACCCCCGAGGCCCTGTCCACGGCGCTGCGCGAGGCCCACTTCGTGCTGCTCGGCGAGAAGCACGACAACCCCGACCACCACCGCCTCCAGGCCTGGCTCCTCGACGCCGTGCTGGCCGGCGGCCGCCACGGCGCCGTGGCCTTCGAGATGCTCGACGAGGACGACGTCGCGCCCCTGGCCGCCCTCGACCGCCCCGCCGCCGATGACGTGGCCCGCGCCACCGCCTGGGCCCGCTCCGGCTGGCCGCCCTTCGTGATCTACCGCCCGGTGTTCCAGGCCGCCCTCAGCGCCGGCGCCCGGCTGGTGGCCGCCCACCCCGACCGCCAGACCCTGCGCAGCGCCATGACCGACGGCATCGACGGCTGGCCCCGCGCCCGCCGCGCCCGGCTGGGCCTGGACCGCCCGCTGCCCGCGCCGGCGCTCGCCGCCCTGCGGCAGACCATCGTCGACACCCACTGTGGGCACGCGCCGGCGCACATCATCGATCCCATGGCCCTGGCCCAGCAGGTGAAGGACGCCTGGATGGCCTGGCGGCTGTCCGAGGCCGCCGACACCCGGGGCGCCGTGCTCATCGCGGGCGGCGAGCACGTGCGCCGCGACCGCGGCGTGCCGCACTTCCTGTCGCTGTACGATCCGCGCCCGGTGGCGAGCGTGAGCTTCCGCGAGGTGGCGGACGCGGGCCGCGAGGCCAGCGACTACGCCGGCAGCGAGCAGGCGGACTACGTGTGGTTCACGCCGCGCCTCGACGACAGCGACCCCTGCGACGCCTTCCGCGAGCAGCTGGAGCGGCTGCGGCAGCGCAAGGCGCTCAAGGGCGGGGGCGGGTGAGCGCCGCGGCCAGCCAGCCCACCACCGGCACCGCCAAGATGCCGTAGGTGGCGGTGACGCCGGGGTTCGGGTCGAGGCCCACGGCGAAGCCCACGAAGTGGATCGCCGGGCCGACGGTCGCCATGGCCCACGCGACGGGCCGCCAGCGCGCCCCCGAGCGGCCCAGCACGCCCAACACCACCGGGCCGACGGCCGCGGTGAACAGCCCGTACACCCCCACCTGCCCGAAGATGCCCAGGAACTTGGGCGGCTCGAACGAGCAGATGGCCCACCAGCACGCCCTGGCCCACCCGGTAGGCCACCTGCTGCTGCGCGGCGAGGGGCCGTCCCTTCAGGAACCCACGCTGCGCGAGCGGCAGGAACAGGTCGTTGCTGGCGATGGTGCTCATGGCCACCAGGATCCCGTCGAGGGTGCTCATGCCGGCCGCCACCAGGGCCACGCTGATGAGCACGTAGGGCACGTCGCTGAACTGCCCCTGCAGCCAGGTGACCATGATGCGGTCCTGGGGCACGTCGCCGGGCTGGATGACCGCGTGGGCCGCGAGCCCGCCGAGCAGCAGCGAGAAGAAGATCGCGGTCACCACCAGGGTGATGCCCACGTAGCGCGGCACGTCGGCGTCGGACTTGAGGTACAGCGACTTCATCAGCAGGTGCGGCTGGCAGACCACCGCGAAGCCGATCACCGATCCCGCCACGTACACCGAGAACACGTCGCCGAAGAGCACCGGGATGCCGGGCCCCGCGGGCACGGGATCCGCGTTCACCCAGGCCGTGAGCTGTGGCAGGCGGGCGTTGAGATCCGCCCAGAAGGCCCCGTCCCCCAGGATCACCGCCGTCTTCACCGCGATGGCCAGGGCCACGATGACCATCAGCACGCCCTGCAGGCTGTTGGTGTAGGTGTGGGCGTAGGTGCCGCCCACCAGGATGTAGCTGAACACGAAGCCGATGGTCAGCAGGAGCGCCGCCTGGGGCGACATCTCCAGCGTGCGCTCCAACATGATCTGCACGCCGCCCACGATCAGCACCACGAAGGTGATGCTGAGCAGGCTGAAGGCGCCGAAGAGCACCCGCAGGCCCAGGCTCTGGTAGCGCTCGCCGATCCAGTGCGGGAGGCTCAGCGCGCCCCCGGCCATGCCCACCTTGCGGAAGCCCAGCGACAGGGTCAGCAGCGCCAGCCCGATGCCCAGCCCGATGGCCACCCCGAAGTGCATGAACGCCGCCAGGCCGTGGGTGTACACGAAGCCCGGGTTGATGATGAAGGTGGCCGTGGAGCTCATGGCCGCCGCCATGGTGATGCCCACCATCAAGGGGCCCATGTCGCGCTTGCCCAGGGCGAAGGACTCCAGCCCGTCGGTCTTCTTGTGGCCCAGCCAGGCCAGCCACGCGGTCACCGCCATGTAGGCCCCGAAGGCGATCCAGGCCAGCGTGATGCGATCCATGCCGTCCTCCCCTGGGCCGGTGGCCCAGCGCCCGGCAGGCTAGGGGCGCGCGCCCGGGGCCGTCAAGGCGATTTGTGCAGCGCAGCAATCGCCGCAAACCTTTTGAAAATCGAGGCTTGCCGCGCGCCACCTGCCACAGCGGGCCTCTGAGGGGAGCCGCCGCCTGGGGCCGCCGCCCGGGGCCGCCGCGCCCTGGCCTGCGCGCTCACCACCCGCGCCGTGTCGCCGCCGTGCATCGCTGGCCCGACCCGTGCAATGCTGCGGCCCCATGCGCCAGAAGCACCGCCTGCCCTTGCACCCCGCCCTCCGCCGCCTGGCCCGCCGCGTCGTGCCCGGCGGGGCGGTCCTCTTCGCCGGCGTGTCGGCCGCGCCGCTGCTGATGCAGGGCCCGGAGCGCGGCGCCATCCACCTGCGCATCGAGGGCGTGCCCCTGCACCCGGACGGCCCGCCGGGCCGCCTGCGGGTGATGACCCTCAACCTGGCCCACGGCCGCAGCGACGGCTTCCACCAGGTGCTGCAGTCCAAGCGCCGCATCGTGGGCAACCTCACGCGGATCGCCCGGGTCATCGACCGCGAGCGGCCCCACGTGGTGGCGCTGCAAGAGGCCGACGGCCCGTCGCTCTGGAGCGGGCAGTTCGACCACGTGCGCTTCATGGCCGCCGAGACCGGCTTCGCCCACGCCGTGCGCGGCGAACACGTGCGCGGCCCCCGCACCCGCTACGGCACCGGCCTCATCAGCCGCCTGGCGGTCAGCAACCCCATGTCGGTGACCTTCCGGCCGTCGCCCCCCACCCTCTCCAAGGGCTTCGTGCTGGCCACAGTGCCCGTGCCCGGCCACCCCGACGTGCTGGTGGACGTGGTGTCGATCCACCTCGACTTCGCCCGCAGCGCCGTGCGGCGCCGGCAGGTCACCGAGCTGACGCGCATGCTCGCCGAGCGGCCCCACCCCCGGGTGCTCCTGGGCGACTTCAACGCCGAGTGGGCCGACGAGGCCACCCTGCAGACGCTCGCCGACGGCCTCGACCTGGTGGCCTGGCGGCCCGAGGCCAGCGATCTGGGCAGCTTCCGCTTCAACGGCAAGCGGCTGGACTGGATCCTGGCCTCTCCACGGCTCGCCTTCGTGGACTATCGGGTGCTGGACGACACCGTGAGCGATCACCAGCCCGTGGTGGCCGAGCTGCGCCTGCTGCCCGCGCCCCCCGGCGCGCCGGCGCCGCCCGCGAGCCCCGCCGCGCCCAAGGCGGGGCCGCCGATCCGCTGAGGGCCCCCGCCCGGGTGCGGCGCCGGTGTCGACCGGGGCGCCCCACCCGCGGTGTGCTGCCGCACCTTGCCGAGCGCGCCGGCGGCGGACAGGGCTGAGGGCCGCCGCCAGGCCGGCGGCCCTCCCCGGCCGCCTCGCCCCCGACGCGGTCGCCCTCGGGTGACCTCGCGAGCCCTGTGTTCATCGGGGCTGCGTCCCGCCCCTCGGGCTCGCCTGGCGCCTGACCGTGACGCGGCCCGGGCCCGCCGCTACCCCCCGGTAACGCCACCGTCGGTCACCGTTCGGCCCCTGGAGGAAACGCACCGCCGTGACCAGCCCGTAACGCCCGCCCCTCAGGTCGGGGCCCATCGGTTGGCACGGTCGTTGAAGGGGCGGCCAGCGAACCGCCGGATGAGGGCCCCATGACCGACTTCAAGAAGATCCTCGTGCCCGTCGACTTTTCGGAGTGCTCCCGAGTGGCCGTCCGCCAGGCCATCGACCTGGCGCAGAAGTACGACGCCGTCTTGGAGATCTTCCACGCGTACGAGCCGCCGTACTACGTGGGCGACGTCCTCATTCAGATCCCCGACAAGCCTGCCCTGAGCGTGCACGACTACATCAAGCAGTCGGCGCAGACCCTGCTCGACGAGATGCTGACCGAAGTCGGTGGCCTCGACACCGTGCGCCACACCAGCGACCTGGTCGCGGGCGTGCCGGCCGACGCCATCCTCGAGAAGTGCAAGGACACCTCCTTCGATCTCATCGTCATGGGCACCCACGGCCGCCGCGGCCTGTCGCACCTGCTGATGGGCAGCGTCGCCGAGCGGGTCATCCGCCAGGCCAGCTGCCCCGTGCTGGTCCTGCGCGACACCTACCCCGCCGGCTGATCCGCCTCACCCGTCCCCAAGCCGTTCACCTGAACCAGAAGATCGCGAGAGACCCATGGAAGTCCTCTTCATGCTCCTGCCCATCGCCCTTGGCTTCGTCCTGGCGACCGTCGTGGTGTTCGGCTGGGCCGTCCGTGGGGGTCAGTTCGACGACCTCGAGACCCCCGCGCTTCGCATGCTTCTCGATGACACTGCCACCGCCGACGCTGCCCGAAAGGAG
>JAUHVS010000244.1 GCA_030424955.1 bacterium
CCTGCGGCATGGGCATGTACTGCAGCTCTTCGCCGGAGTCATCCTGCTGCGAGCCGGGGCCGTAGCCCATGGGGGTCGTGGACGCCCAGTCCGTGCCCAAGAGCAAAGAGGCCGACATCCCCCTGCTGCTCTTGGAGCGAGGCACGATCCTGCAGGCGCTGCAGCGCTACGACCTGTCGGCCCGAGACTTCGAGATCGCCGACAAGCGCCTGATCGTGCTCGATCTCACCTCCGACAGCGCCGGCGAGATCGCGAAGTACCTCTTCAGCGACGACGCCACGGTCTACAAGGCGCCGCCGCACGAGAAGCTGCTCCTCAATACGCTGAACCTGATCAACTACCTGGCCCGTGGAGACGCCTCGGGCGCAAAGGTCGAGGCGCGGCGGATCGTGATCAGCCGCAAGTACCTCGAGGGCGTCACCGACGAGAAGCGGCTGAGCATGATGGCCCTGGCCAGCTACCTCGCCGGGTTCGCCTTCGAGGCAGCGGGCGAGCCCAACGCCGCCATTCGCCACTACGGCGACGCCCTGGACGCCGGCGGCATCGCCACCCTGGAGCCCACGGTCAGGCGCCTTGCGGCCCGCACAGGCGCCAGCGATCCGCGGCTCAAGGCGTGGACCGAGGGCCCGCTGCCTGAGGTCAACCCCGACGACGGGGAAGTGCTGGTGGTGTTCCAGACCGGTATGGCCCCACACCGCAAGGCCGAGCGGCTGCCCATCGGGGCCGCCATCGTCGCGGCGAGCGATCCGGGCCCCGGGGCGCGCCTGAGCCGCCAAGAGCAGCGCCGCGCCCAGGCCTTTGCGGCCAAGGGCGTGCTCAAGTGGGTCAACTACCCGACGCTTCGTGCGGTGCGGCTGCGCGATGGGCCCATGCGCGTGACCGTCGATGGGGTCGCCATCGACGGCGGCTCAGGCCTGAACATCGAGCAAGCCGTGGTGCAGGAGTTCAAGCGCCACGAGGGCTCGCTCATCGCAGGCTCGCTGACCCGCCTCCTCACCCGCGCGGTGGCCGGCGAGCTGAGCCAGGCAGCGGTGAAGAGCGCGAGCAAGAACGGGCTGGCTGGCTTGCTCGTCGGCCTCGCCGTCGAGGGGGCGATGACCGCCGCCGACACCCCGGACACCCGGGGCTGGGTCACGCTGCCGTCGCAGATCCGGGTGGCGCGCGCGCGGCTGCCCGCTGGACAGCACACCGTGACCATCGAGCACCTCGGCCGGCTTCACCGGGCGGACATCGATCTGGCCCCCGGTGGCTGGGCGGTCCTGAACTTCTCGGGCTGGCGCTGACGCCACCGCCCACCACAGACCCAACGTGCGGCGCGTGCCGCGGGAGGCAGAGCATGAAGACCCTCAGTCGACACAAGGCCATGAGCGCCAGCCTGATCGCCGTGATGCTGGTGGGCTTCGCCGCCCCCGCCTGGGCCCTGGACGCCTACCGCGATCGCCGGGGGCTCTTCTATGGCCTCGGCCTTGGCGGCGGCAACGTCACCAGCGAGACCAAGACCGGTGAGGGCGACGGCACCCTCGGCTTCAACATCCGCGGCCGGATCGGTGGCGGGGTGAGCCAGATGCTGACGCTCGACGCTGAGCTGGGCATGAACCTGCACAGCGAGGACTTCGGCAACGACGTCACCGTCAGCCGCCAGCTCTACACCATGTACATCGGCGGCAACCTCTTCCCCATCGAGAACCTCGGGCTGTATGTGCGCGGCATGGGCGGCATGGTGGTGGCGTCGGCCACCATCGACACGCCCGTCGGCAGCGACTCCGCCTCCGAGACCGGCCTCGGCCTGGGCGTGGGCGCGGGCTTCGAGTTCTTCGCCAACGCCGACCTGGCCATCGGTGCGGGCGCCGACATGCAGTGGATCAGCATCGAAGACACCGACCTGACGATGATCAGCCTCGGGATCAACGCCACCTGGTACTGAGCCCTCCGGCGCGACACCGCAGCGTCAGGCGCCGCCTGTCTCCGCGTTCTCCGACGCGTGCCCGTTGCCTCCCCCACCGACCCTGCTCTAGAGTGCGCGCCCCGCGATCCGCATTCAGGAGCCTCGCCATGAGCGCCAGCCGCGCCGAGATTCAAGCCCGCCTGTCCGAGCAACGAGCACGCCTGCTCGAGCTCGGGAGGTATCTTTGACGAGCCCAGCAAGCTCGAACGACTCGCAGAGCTCGATCACCTGAGCGCCGATCCCAGCTTCTGGGACGACGCCAGCAAGGCCCAGGGCCTGCTGCAAGAGCGCGGCAAGATCAAGGACGCCGTCGATCGGCTGGCCTCGATCCGCAGCCAGTTCGAAGACGTCGAGGTGCTGTTGGAGTTCGCTGAGGAGGATCCGGACAGCCTCGAAGAGGCCGAGGCCAACCTGGAGCGGACCCACACGAACCTGAGCACGATGGAGTTCCAGCGCATGCTGGGCGGCCGCCACGACAAGGCCAACTGCTTCGTCAACATCAACGCCGGCGCCGGCGGCACGGAGAGCCAGGACTGGGCCTCGATGCTGCTGCGCATGCTCTCGCGGTTCGCGGAGCGGCGTGGCTTCAAGGTCGAGCTCACGAACCTGCAGGCGGGCGAGGAGGCAGGCATCAAGAGCGCCACCATCCGCGTCGAGGGCGACTACGGCTTTGGCTACATGAAGGCCGAGAACGGGGTGCACCGCCTCGTGCGCATCTCGCCCTTCGACAGCCAGAAGCGTCGTCACACGAGCTTCTCGAGCGTCAGCGTGCTCCCCGAGCTGGACGACGACATCGACATCGATCTCAACGAAGGCGACGTGGACATGCAGACCTTCCGGGCCAGCGGCGCCGGCGGGCAGCACGTCAACAAGACCAACTCAGCCGTGCGTCTGATCCACCGCCCCACCGGGGTCGTGGTGGAGTGTCAGGCAGAGCGCAGCCAACACAAGAACCGGGCCACGGCGCTCAAGCTGCTGAAGTCCCGGCTGTACGAGATCGAGCTGGCCAAGCGCACCGAAGAGCGGGACGCCCTGTATGCGGGCAAGGCCAAGATCGACTTTGGCAGCCAGATCCGCAGCTATGTGCTCCAGCCCTACCAGATGGTCAAGGACACGCGGACGGGTCACGAGACGAGCAACACCCAGGGTGTGCTCGACGGTGACTTGGATGGCTTCGTTGAGGCCTACCTGCTGATGAGCGCGGGCGCAGAAGACCCCGCTCTCATCGGGTAGCGCCCCCTGACCCCACCGCGCCGCCGCCGCCGCTAGCCCCCACCTCGCGGGGGCATTCCCGGTTTCCCACAGGGTTGTCCACAGCCCCCCTCCTGGGCGGTCGCCCGGCGTGCGTTCGTCGGCTGGCTGTGACCCGGTCGCCCTCTGAAAGACAGCGGCCCGTCTGTCACGCAACCTGCTGATATCATTCATTTCAAGCCCCTAAATCGGTCCGAGGTGCACTTTCCGCACGGTGAGGGCGCGCGACCGCCTCTCCGGGGGAGCGCCTGTGGACAACCTGTGGATAACCCACCCCAAACCTGTGAAACGGGGGCCTAACCCCCCGACCTGTGGTCGCCTTCACGGCCGGGGTTGATCTCGGTAGGGGGGGCGGCTACCTTGCCGCACCCTCGGCCGGCCTGACGGCTGCCCAAGCGCCCCGGGAGACCCCCATGGAAGAGACCATCATCGCGCAGCGCCGACAGAAGGTCGCAGACCTCCGCGAGCGCGGGGATCACCCCCACGCGAACGACTTCCGCGTGACGCACCTCGCCGCCGATCTGCACGACACCTACGCGGACGCCGAGCGGTGGACCTCCGAGGTGCTCGAGGCCGACGCCATCGAGGTCAGCCTCGCCGGGCGCGTGAAGGCCGTGCGCAAGTTTGGCGGCATGGTGTTCCTGGGCCTGGTCGACGGATCTGATGTCTGTCGCCCCGGAGATCAGACCGCCATCGGCCGGCGAGACATCCAGGCGGCCCTGTTCAAGAAGGTGCTCCGCGACGGGCACCCCGACAGCTGGGCCCGGCTGGAGCTGGTGGATCTGGGCGACATCGTCGGCGTGCGCGGCACGGTCATGCGCACCCGCCGCGGCGAGCTGTCGATCCAGGTCAGCGAGCTGCGCATCCTCACCAAGACCCTGCGCCCGCTGCCCGACAAGTGGCATGGCCTCACCGACGTGGCCGCGCGCTACCGGCAGCGCTACGTCGACCTGATCATGAACGACGAGGTGCGCCGCGCCTTCCGGACCCGCAGCCGAGTGGTGAGCTACATCCGGCGGTTCTTCGAAGACCGGGGCTACCTCGAGGTCGAGACGCCCATGCTGCAGCCGATCTATGGCGGCGCGGCGGCGAAGCCCTTTGCCACCCACCACAACGCCCTGGATCTGCCGCTCTTCATGCGCATCGCGCCCGAGCTCGCCCTCAAGCGGCTCGTGGTGGGCGGCTTCCACCGCGTCTTCGAGATCAACCGCAACTTCCGCAACGAGGGCGTGTCTACGCGGCACAACCCGGAGTTCACGTCGCTGGAGTTCTACGAGGCCTTCGCCACGTACGATGATCTGATGGCCCTCACAGAGACCCTGCTCGCCGGGCTGGTGCAGGCCGTGCTGGCCGATCGCGGCGACGCAGCCGACGCGCCGATCATCGAGTACCAGGGTGTGGCCCTCGACTTCAGCCCCCCGTTCCGCCGCCTGCCGGTGCTCGAGGGCCTCGTGACCTACGCCGGGCTCGCCCCCGAGCAGGTACACGATCGCGCCGCGCTCGAGGCCGCCGCGGCGCGGGTGGGCGCGAAGGTGAAGCCCGACCTGCCGCTGGGCTACCTGCAGATGGCCGTGTTCGAGGAGGCCTGTGAGCCTCACCTGATCCAGCCGACCTTCGTGACCGACTTCCCCCTGGACGTCTCGCCCCTCTCTCGCAAGAAAGACAGCGATCCGCGCCTCGTGGACCGCTTCGAGATCTACGCGGCGGGCCGTGAGCTGGGCAACGCCTTCAGCGAGCTCAACGATCCCGATGATCAGCGGGGCCGCTTCGAGGCCCAGGTGAGCGCCCGCGCCGCCGGCGACGACGAGGCCCACCCGATGGATGACGACTTCATCCGCGCGCTGGAGTTCGGCATGCCGCCGACCGCTGGTGAGGGCATCGGCATCGACCGCCTGGTCATGCTGCTGACGGACGCGCCCTCGATCCGCGACGTCATCCTCTTCCCCCTCCTCCGCCCGGAGGCCTGATCCGCTTGGCCTTTGGCGCCTACGAGAGTCTGGTCGGCTGGCGCTATCTGCTGAGGCGCAGGCGCTCCCTTACGGTCCTCATCGTCGGCGCGCTGCTCCTGGCGGTGGGCGTCGGGCTGGTGGCCTGGGGCGTCTATGTGCAGCAGGCCAACGGCGGCGCCGTGTCGGTCTTCGGCAACCGCGCCGGGGCCGCTCAGACCCTCATGGGCGTCGGTGGCGGCGTCGCCACCTTTGGCGGCTGCGTGGCCCTGTTTGGCCTGCTCAACGCGTTCCTGACCGTGTTCGCGGCCTTCTCCAGCTTCATGGTCACCATCGGCGTGGCCGAGGTGATCCTGGTGCTCGCCGTGATGAACGGCTTCCAGGGGGATCTGCGCAGCAAGATCATCGACACCTACGCCCACGTGCTGGTGGAGCCCCCGACCGCGGGCGCCCACCTCGAGGGCTACCGCGCCATCGCCGAGACGGCCCGTGGCCTGCCGGGCGTGACGGGCGCCAGCCCCATGCTCACCACCGAGGTGATGCTGTCGTCGCGCAGCAACCTGGCGGCAGTGGTGCTGATGGGCATCGACATCGACACCATCGGCCAGGCCAACCACCTGCCCCGCTTCATCAAGCGCGGCGCCCTGACCGATCTCACCGATCCCGAGGGGGTGGAGGCGCGGGCGGTGCAGTCCCGGGTGGTGCGGCCCCGCCCCGCCCTCGAGCCGAGCCCAGCCCCGGACGCCGATCTGGGCGACATGGCCTTCCCGGTGCCCCGCGCCGCCCGGCCGGCCCCGCTGCCCACGCTCCTGCTGGGCGACGAGCTCCGCAAGAGCCTGTCCATGTGGCCAGGGGAGCCCATCAACGTCATCAGCCCCTTTGGCGAGCTCGGCCCGCAGGGCCCGGTGCCCAAGAGCCGGCCCTTCCGGCTGGCCGGCTGGTTTGCGTCAGGCATGCTGGAGTTCGACAGCAAGCTGGCCTACGCCGATCTCGGCGCCATCCAGCGCTTCATGGGCCTGGGCGACGTCGCGTCGGCGGTGCAGGTGCGGACCCAGGACCTCGACAGCGCCCGCAGCGTCCGCGACCAGCTCCAGGCCAAGCTCGGCCCGTCGGTGCGGGTGGTGGACTGGCAGGAGCGCAACCGCAACCTCTTCAGCGCGCTCAAGCTGGAGAAGATCGCGATGTTCCTGGTGCTCACCATCAACATCCTGTTGGCGGCGTTCTCGATCACCAGCACCTTGGTGATGACCATCATCGAGCGGCGGCGCGAGATCGCGATCCTGACCGCCATGGGGTCATCGCGCGGCGCCATCGTGCGGATCTTCATGAGCCAGGGCGGCTTCACGGGGGTTGTGGGCAGTCTGCTGGGGGGGCTGATCGGCGGCGGCGGCGCCCTCGCCCTGTCCACGTTGCGCTTGCCCTTGGATAACGACGTCTATTACATCAGCGCCATCCCGGTGGAGCTCCGGGTCGCTGACGTGGTCGCGATCGTCTTGGTCGCCCTGCTCGTCAGCCTCGTCTCGACCCTCTATCCGGCCCTCTACGCGGCCGGCCTCCGCCCCGTTGAGGGACTCAAGGCCTGATGGACGCCCCGCCCCTGCTCGACGCCCGTGACGTGTGCAAGACCTTCAACCACGAGGGGAAGCAGATCGACGTCCTGCGAGGCATCAACCTGACGGTCGCGGCTGGCGATCGCATCGCCATCGTGGGCAGCTCCGGCGCCGGCAAGTCGACCCTGCTGCACGTGCTCGGCACCCTCGATCGGCCCTCCACCGGGGTGGTCCTGTTCGAAGGCCGTGACCTGCTGTCGATGTCGGCGCGGGCCCTCGCGGAATTCCGCAACCGCTCCCTGGGTTTCATGTTCCAGTTCCATCACCTCCTCCCCGAGTTCACGGCTGCGGAGAACGTCATGATGCCCGGGCTGATCCGGCGGGCGCCCCGCCGAGAGGCTCGGGAGCGTGCGGAATACTGGTTGGCGCAGGTGGGCCTGTCGGACCGCCTGACCCACCGGCCCGGTGAGCTCTCGGGCGGCGAGCAGCAGCGCGTGGCCCTGGCCCGCGCCCTCATGGGTGAGCCCCGGGTGCTGCTGGCCGACGAGCCCACGGGCAACCTCGACAGCAAGACCAGCGACGGGATCCACGAGCTGTTCGACCGCATGAACGCAGAGCACGGCACCGCCATGCTGATCGTGACGCACAACACCGAGCTCGCACAGCGCATGCCCCGGCGGCTGCGCATGCGCGACGGCCGGCTGGACCCCCTCGACGCAGAGGAGCCCGGCCAGTGACGCTGTCCCGCCTGTGGGCCCCGTGGGTGCTGCTCTGTTTGCTCGCCACCGCAGCCGTCGCCCAGCCCAAGGGCCTGGTCATCGACGACGTCCGCGTGCAGGGCAACCGGCGCTCCGAGGCGGACGCGATCCTCGCCGTCGTCGGGACCCGCAAGGGCGGCACCTTCGAGCGCGCGCTGGTGCGCAACGACATCCGCGCGATCTTCCGGTTGGGGTTCTACACCGACGTCCAGGTGGACCTCACCGAGCAGGACGGCAAGTGGGTGCTCAGCTACCTGGTGGTGGAGAAGCCGTCCGTGCGCAGCGTGCGCTACGAGGGCAACGAGGAGCTCGACCAGGATGAGCTGAGCGAGGTGGTCGACATCCGTCAGTTCGGCGTGCTCGATCTGGCCAAGGTCAACCGCAACGCCGAGAAGATCCGCGACCTGTACATCGAGAAGGGCTACTTCCTCGCCGAGGTGGACTGGCAGATCGTCGACCTGCCCGACAACCAGGTGGACGTGGTCTTCCGGGTGATCGAGAAGGACGAGGTCAAGGTCGCCAAGGTGACCATCGTGGGCAACAAGGCCCTCGACGACGCCTTCATCAAAGAGCGGCTCGAGACCCGCGAGGACAGCT
>JAUHVS010000245.1 GCA_030424955.1 bacterium
GCAGTACGGCGAGTCGGGCGCGTAGCTGCGGCCGGTCCGGCTGCGCGCGCGCTCGGGCTCGGGCGCCTGGATCAGCAGGTCGCTGGGCACCTGCAGCACCGGCACCGTCAGGCTGGGCGGATCGGCCGCCGTGGGATCCCGGCCCGCCCACCGCTCCACTTGGTCGAAGGCGCCGTCGTCGTCGCTGTCCACGTCCACGTCCGAGGTGCCCAGGGCCACCTCCTCGGCCTGGCTCAGGCCGTCGCCGTCCAGATCCACCGCGTCGCGGTCGAACACCAGCCGCCGCTCCACCCGGTTGAGGGTGGGCTTGAAGAACACCCGCCCCTGGCGATCGCCCACGGCGCCGAAGCCGAGCTGGGCGAAGGGCACGCAGGTGTCGGCGCGCTCCTCCTCGCAGGGGTTGAGCCAGAAGTAGGCGTTGGTCAGATCGAAGTAGCCGTTGCGCTGCGGGCCGGCGTGGGGGCCGCTCAGCGGGATGACGCGGTAGCCCATGCCCGTGCGGCCCTGGGTGATGACGTCGTCCACGGTGCCCACGCCGCCGAAGCTCAGCACCAGCGAGCTGGGCTGCCAGCGGAACACCCGGCCCACCCACAGGGCGTCCCACGCGGCGTCGTAATGCAGCGTCTCGGCCTCGCCCAGGGCGTTGTCGTAGATGAAGCCGCCCCCCAGCACCTGCACGGCGGGCTCCAGCAGATCCACCGCCGTGTCGGCCTGGGGATCCAGCAGCACCACCCAGTTCACCCACACCGCCAGGTCGGGCTGCCGGGGCAGCGTGGCGCTGAGCAGGGCGGCCAGGCGCCCGTCGGGCAGCACCTGCCCGTCGCGCAGCGCGTAGGTGATGGGCCGGTCCTGCGGCAGCTCGGGCGAGGCCTCCAGCAGGGCCCGAGCGAAGGCCGCGCCCTCGGGCAGGCGCTCGGCGATCTGCTCGGCGGTGAGCCACCACGCGAAGCGCGGTTCGTCGTCGGGGCCCACCCGGCAGCCCACGCCCCCCGCGCCCAGCGCGCAGATCCCGCCCCGCGCGGCGAAGAGCTCCCCCGAGGTGCGGTTGAGCGGCGCATAGAAGGGGGGGTCGCCCTCGCCCTCCAGCCGCACCTCGCTCGCCAAGCTGAAGTCCGGGCCGCACGGCGTGAAGCGGCTCTCCACCAGCTGGGGGCGCTCGGCGGTGCCGGTGCCGGTCCAGCCCACCAGCCGCCCGTCGAGGATCGCCGCCGCCTGGGCGCCCCGCAGCGCGTCGAAGCGGGCCCCGTCGCCCTGGGTGCCGGGCAGCCAGCAGGCCACCCGGTCGGGCCCCAGCTTGTAGATCGTGCCGTCGTCGGCGGTCAGGTAGTCGAAGGGCGCGCCCAGCCGGCCGCCCGGCAGCGGCTCGGCCTCGGCGGGGATCTGCACCAGCCGCGCGCCGCCGTCGTGCAGGCCCAGCAGGGCCGTAATCGCGGGCCGCAGCGGCGGCTCGTTGGGGGTCAGATCCGCCGGCTGCGCCGCCGCGGGCGGCCCCCAGGCCAGCAAGGCCCACGCGATCGCCGCCGCCCTCCCACACCGCACCCACGCCGCCATCCCCCGCCTCCGTCTGTGTCCGTCGCCTGGGCTGCAGGGTGTGCAGGGGCCCGCACAGGATCAAGCGGGGGCGGGCTGTGTCGCCGCTGCGGGGCCTCGCCTGGGGCCCGTCAGGCCACTCGCCGCCGCCGGCGCCGCAGGCCCCACAGCGCGAGCAGCCACAGGCCGTCGCTCGGCGCGCCGCCGCCCTGGGCCGCACACTGGCAGCCGCCGTCGTCGGCCGGCTGGTCGCCGCCTGCCCCCGGCCCGGCGTCGGGGCCGCCCGGCGTGGGCCCCTCGGGCCCGCTGCGGTCCACCACGCACTCCGGCAGGCTCGCGTCGAACCAACACACCGGGCCCTTGGCGCCCTGCCACAGATCGGGGCCGTCGCCGGGCACCTGGGCGATGGGCTGGAACACGAACTGTCCCTGGGCGAGCTCGCCGCCGGTCATGCCGATGGGGTTGGCCACGGTGCGCAGGCCGCCGCGGCCGTCGAGCAGCAGCACCCCCTGGTGGATGCCGAAGATCTCGACGCCGTAGGGGTCGGGCTCGGCCAGGGTGCTGGTGTGGCTGATCAGCACGGTGCCGTCGGGCCGCTCGACGGCGTGGAACACCGTGCTGGGCTGGCGGGCGTCGATCTCGATGCGGATCTCGCTGTTGAACGGGCCCTCGCGCAGGGCGTCGGGGGCGATGGGGTCGAGGCGGCCGTCCTGGCGCTGGATCCAGCCGGCGGGGGCGTCGGGCGTGGCGCGGTCGAGCACCTGGATCTCGCCCTGATCGTCCACGGCGAGGCGCACGGGCTGGGTGGCCCCGTGCTCGCGGAGCACCCGCACCGCGCCGCCGTCCTCGATGGCCACCACGGCGTCGCCGGTCAACACCAGCAGCTCGCCGCCGCGCCAGGCGCAGTCGATGGCGTCCAGATCGGTCACGCGGCGGCCCCGGCCGGTGGGGCGGTTGGTCTCGGGCTCGGGCAGGTACTCCAGCACCTGCTGGCCAGGGCGGTCGGCGATGCACACCCGCAGATCCTCGGCCACGGCCAGGCCGGTGCCGCGCACCAGGTCGGGGTCGGGGGCGTCCCACAGCGGGCGCAGGTTCACCCACGGGCCCAGGGCGTAGAGCATGCGGGCGCCGGGGTCGTCGGTGACCGTGACGCCGCTGGCCGCGTCGCTGCCCGGGCTGCTCAGCAGCAGGGTGTCGCCGGGGTCCACCCGCAGGGGCTCGATGGGCGAGACCGTGCGGCCCGACACGAGCTGCCCAAAGGCCGTCAGCGGGCCCCAGGGCGCGACGAAGGGGCGGGTGGTGCCGCTGCCGCAGGCCTGCGCTTCCGCCGTGACGGCGGGGTGGTAGCCCACCGGCACGCGCTCCAGCGCCGGGCCGCGCCACACGGTGTGGCCCAGCATGTACAGCCCGGGCTGCACGGCGTGCACGGTGCCCGGGAAGGGCACGCACCAGTCCACCGCCACGTCCACCAGGTAGGCCTCGCGCTCCATCGGGTACAGGCCGCGGGCGCGGCTGACGCGCACGGGCGGCTCGCTGGCGTCGCGGTGGAAGCCCAGGATCACGCTCTGCTGGTGCCCGCCCACGCCCACCAGGAAGCGCTGGAGCTCGTGGTGGTAGCCCATGGCCACGGTCCAGAAGAGCGAGCGCTCGTAGGGCATGCCGGTGATGGGGCCCGTCTGGTTGCCTGGGCCGATGTGATCCAGTTCCTCGTCGCTGCAGCCCACCAGGCCCGCGTCGCAGAAGTCGAACTCGCTGTCGAACAGCCGCGTGAAGGTCACCGGCCCGCCGGGCGCGCCGTCGAGGCGCTCGTAGCGCGGCAGCGTGCCCTTGCGGATGGGCGAGAAGGGGTCGAGCGCGGTGCCCAGGAACAGCGTCTCGCGGTCCACCGGCACCCAGTGCTGCAGGGCCGCGAAGCCGCTGTCAGCGCCCCCGGTGATGGCGTCGCCGATGCGCGCGTGCAGGTCGGCCGCCGAGATCCACAGCTCGGGCTCACCGGTGTCGAAGGGCAGCTGGTAGACGCCATCGAAGCGGGTGAACAGCACGTAGCGGCCGTCGGCTGAGATGATGGGCCGGTCGAGGGTGGTGTCGGTGGTCCACTCCACGAGGATCCGCCCCGCGGGGTCGTGGCAGCGCCCCCGCCTGCGCGCCCCGGCGGCGTCGTTCAACGGCGACTGGTACTCGCACAGGGGGTTGTTGGGGGCGTAGCTGTGGGCCTGGGTCGTGCCCTCGGGCACGTCGGGCACCTGGGCCCAGACGTCGGTGAAGGTGAAGCGCTTCACGGTCTGGTGCTGCGGGCTGGGATCGGACGCGGCCGGCGGGCGGCCCACCAGGGCCTCCACGCCGTCGAAGGCGCCGTCGTCGTCGCTGTCGGGATCGAAGTCCGAGGTGCCCTGGGCCTCCTCGGCGGCCCGGTCCAGGCCGTCGCCGTCGAGATCCACCGCGTCGCGGTCGAACACCAGCCGGCGGGGCGGCAGGTTCAGCGACGGCTTGAAGTACATCTGCCCCGCCCGGTCGGTGAGCGCCGTGAAGCCCAGCCGCACGAAGGGCGCGCAGCCGTCGCGGCGCTCGTTCTCGCAGGGGTTGAGCCAGAACATCGCGTTGGTGAGATCCATGTAGCCGTTGCGGGTGCCGCCGGCGTGGGGGCCGCTCAGCGGCAGCACCCGGTAGCCCATGCCCGTGCGGCCCTTGGTGAGCAGATCGTTGAAGGAGCCCACGGTGTCGAAGCTCAGGATCAGCGAGCTGGGCTGCCAGCCGACGACCCGGCCGACCCACAGGGCGTCCCACTCGGCGTCGTAGTGGATGGTCTCGGCCAGCCCCAGCGGGTTGTCGTAGGGGAAGCCGCCGCCGAGCACCTGCACGGTGGGCTCCAGCAGGTCCTCGACGGTGTCGGCGGCCGGATCCAGCAGCACCGCCCAGTTCACGTCGACGCTCAGGTTGCGGGCCCGCGGGAGGGCCGCGCTGAGGATCGCGCCGATGCGGCCGTCGGGCAGCCGCTGGGCGTCGCGCAGGGCGTAGGTGATCTCGCCGTCCGGGTCGAGCTGGGGCGCGGAGCCGGCCAGCAGCTCGCGGACGAAGTCGGCGCCGCGGGGCAGGCGCTCGGCCATCTCGGCGGCGCTCAGCCAGGTCGTGTAGACGGGCGCGTCGGCCGAGCCCCCCAGGCACCCCACGCCCACGGGGCTCACCGTGCACACGCCGTCGGGCCCCTGCCACAGCTCGCCCGAGGTGCGCTTGGGCCAGGGCTCGACGAAGAGCGGCAGGTCGGGGCCATCCTCGTGCAGCAGCACCCGGGTCGACGGGGCGAAGTCGGGCCCACAGGCGGTGTAGCGCTGCTCGACGAGCTGGCGCCCGCCGGGGAACGTGCGGGCGCTCCAGCCCACCAGCAGATCGTCCACCAGGCCCGCGACCGTCGCGCCCCGCGGGGCCTCGAAGCGCGCCGCGTCGCCCTCGGTGCCCGGCAGCCAGCAGTAGACGGCGCCTTCCATCACCCGGTAGACGGTGCCGTCGCTCGCCGTGAGGTAGTTGAACAGGCGGTCCCCCTGCCCGCCCAGCCGCGGCTCGGGGGCGGGCTCGATGGGCACCAGGCGGGCGTCGCCGTCGTGCAGGGCCAGCAGGGGGCCCAGCTCAGGCCGCAGCGGGGGGTCGTTGGGGATCAGCTCGACCGGGGCCTGCGCCAGCGCGCTCCCCCAGCCCAGCACAGCCCACACGATCCCAAACGCCCGCCCATACCGCCCCCACGCCGTCATCCGATCCCTCCGCCTGTCTCTGGCCCTTCCCTGACAGGGTGTGCAGGGGCCCACGCGCGGTCAAGCCGCCCCCCCAGGCCCACCCCTGGGGAAGACACCCGGGCGCCTGCACAGGTTCGTCAAGATCTCGCCGCAGCCCTGCCATGGCCTCGCCAGCCCCAGCGCACGGGCGGCGGGCACAGTGGATCCCGTCACCGCCACGGGAGGTCCCCATGCCCACACCGCCGCCCCCTGCCCTCACCGCCGACGCCGCGCCCCCCCGGGGGCTGGTGTGGGCCGCCGCCGGGCCCGCCGCCCTGGGCCTGACCCTGGGCCTGGTGCGCCCCGACGGCCCCGGCCTGCTGGCCGCCGTGCTGCTGCCCGCCGTGGTGGGCGGGGTGCTCGTGCTCACCACCCCCGCGCTCTACATCAGCGCCGCCTTCGCCGGCATGGCGCCCGCCCCCCGCGCGCTGCTGGGCGTGCTGCGCCGGGCGCTGCGGGACGGCGGGCTGGTGATGGCCGGGCTGGCCCCGGGGCTGCTGTTCCTGGTGGCCACCACCGAGTCGGCCCGCGCCGCCACCGCCCTGGGCGCCTTGGCCGTGGCCACCGGCGCGCTGGTGGGGCTGCGCCTGCTCTACGGCCGCCTCTTCGGCGGCGACGACACCGGCCGCGGCCTGGGGCTGTTCCTGCCCTGGGCCGGGGTGACCTTGGGCATCGGCGCGTACCTGCTGCGCGCCGTGCTGGCCTGACGGAGATCACCATGCACGCCACCACGACCCCCTTTGAGACCCCCACCCCGAGCGCCCTCGACAGCGGGCTGGCCGCCGTGGACGCCCTGCTGCGCGACCGCGCCGGGCTGCTGGACCGCATCGACCGCCGCGAGGGCCTGACCGCCCTGGCCCGCACCTTCGCCCTGACCCTGGTGGCGGGCGCCGCGGTGGTGGGCGCCACCATCGGCGCCTTCCGCGGCGGGCTGCAGGTGCCCTTCGCGGCGCTGAAGCTGCCGCTGGTGGTGCTGCTGACCGCGGGCCTGTGTGCGCCGGCCTACAGCGCGCTGGCCGCCGCCGTGCGCGGCCACACCGACGTGCGCCGCGACATGACCGTGATCCTGGCGAGCCTGGCCCTGGGCGCGCTGCTGCTGTCGGCCCTGGCGCCCGTGCTGCTGCTCGCGGTGTTCCTGGGCATGGGCTACCACGCGCTGGCCCTGCTGTTCGCGGCGACCTGCCTGGTGGCGGGCGCCGGCGGGCTGACCCTGTTCGTGGCCGCCGAGCGCCGCCGCGAGGGCCCCGGCGGCTGGCTGATCACCCCGGTGCTGCTGGCGGTGTTCGCGCTGGTGGGCAGCCAGGTGAGCTGGACCCTGCGGCCGTACCTGGTGCGCCCGCGGGCCGTCGAGGTGCCCTTCGTGCGCGCCGTCGAGGGCAGCCTGTTCGAGGCGGTGCTGTACTCCACGGGCTCGGCGCTGGGGCGGTTCCGCCGCGACCGCGCGCCCATGCCGGGCGAGCGGGGCGCGGGGGTCTTCGCGCCGCGGCGGGCGCCTGGGCGCAGCCTGACCGTGCCCGCCAAGGGCACCACCGAGGCCGCGGCCGAGGTCACAAAGGCGGCGGCCGCCACCCAGGTCACCGACACGGCGCCTGCCGACACCGTGCCGCGCAGCGGGCTCGTCCCCGCGCCGGACCCCGCGATCCAGCCGGCGCAGCCGCCCGCGCCGAGCGCCCCGCTCACCCGCCACGGCGCGGTGGGCCCCGGCCCCCTGATGTCGTCGGAGTCCGCGCCGTGAGCGTCACCCACCTGGCCTGCGTCTACGCGCTCATCGGCGCGGGCTGGGCGGTGCTGCGGGTGCGCCAGGTGGGCCTGGGGGGCGGCGCCGCCGTGGACGTCGCGCTGCTGATCGTCATCTGGCCGCTCTACGGCCCGCTGATGGGCGACGGGCCCACGGCCGCCGCGCCCACGCCCCTGCTGACCGGGCTGCTGGCCGCGCTGCCCGACGCCGCAGAGGCCCAGCGCCTCGCCCAGACCCTGGCCGCCCTCGACGGCCGCATCGCCGGGCTGGACGCCCTGCTCGCCCAGCCCGACTTCGACCCCGCTGGGGCCCGCGCCCGGGTGGCCGCCCTGACCGCCCAGGGGCACACCGAGGCCGCCCGGGCCGCCGCGCGGCGGGTGGCCGGCCTCGACCGGCTGCTCGAGACCCGCGCCCGCTGCGTCGCGGGGCGGGCCGCCATCGACGAGGTGATCGGGCACCTGCGCACCCAGGTGGAGGTGGCGCGCTACACCGGCGCGGCCCACAGCGCGGGCGCGGCGTTGGCCGAGCTCGAGCCCCTGGTGGAGGGGCTGGACGCGCTGCTCGAGGACGAGTGGCTGGCGGCGCCCTGAGGGCGACACCGGGTGACCGCGGCGGCGCGGCTCAGGGGGTGGGCGTCACCGGGTGAGGGTGTTGCCGCCCTTGTCGACGATGTCGGCGGCGTCCTGCGCGCTGCGCTTGCCCGTCACCACGCTGCCCATGAGCACCACCGTCGCGCTGTCGCCCGCGCTCACGGCGGCCTTGCTGCCCTGCACGGTGCTGGCCTTCACGGTCACGGTCGCGGCGTCCTTGGCCACGATGGCGCGCCCGGCGGCCTGGATGGTGACCCCCTGCAGGTCGAGGGTGCAGGCGTCCCGGGCCACGATGCCGTCGCCCTTCGAGCGGATCACCACCTGGCGCAGCGTCTTGGTCTCGCTGTCCTTGCACACCACGGGGCCCTGCAGCGCCCGCAGGGTGGGCGTGCGGCCGACCGCCGGCGCCCGGCCGA
>JAUHVS010000246.1 GCA_030424955.1 bacterium
CGCCGCCCTCCCGGATGGCGCCGAAGAAGCGGCCGCGCGCCGTGAGCACGGCGGTCTCTTCCCAGCTCTGGCCCCCGTCGCGGCTGGCGTAGATGCGGCCGCGGGCGGTGGCCAGGTACAGCACGTTGGGGTCGGTGGGCGACTCGGCGATCATCGAGAGCGGCGGGTCGAAGCGCAGGCCCGTGGTGCGATCGGTGGCCTCGCGGCCCCACGCCGACCCGGTGGCCGCCGCGCACACGAGCGCCCCCAACACCACAGCCGCGACCCAGGACCGCACCGCGCCTCCCTCAAGCACCGCGCGAGGGTCACCCAGGCGGCCGCGTGGGCGCAAGCGACGTGCATGTGACCCCGCACAGCGCCCCACGGGCGGCCGGCTGGACCGGCAGCCGCTCACCCGGGGCGGCCCGCCGCGCCCCGCAGTGGGGGGCTTTTCGGCGGGCGCCGGGGATCCCGTGGGCCCATCCCGCGCCCCGCGCTTGTCGCGAAGCCCTCGCCTCGCTTCAATGGACCCATGACTGCACCCCGCCTGCCGCTCCTCCGCTTCGCGCTCGCCTCGAGCGTGCTGTTGCTCGCCGCGTGCTCCACCGCCGAGGCGCCCGACCCCAGCCAGTGCCTGGAGGACGGCCACTGCAACCCGGGCGAGCGCTGCGTCTCAGGCCGCTGCGAGGGCCCCCGGGTCGACGCCGGCGGCCAGGGCGGCGCAGGGGGCGGCGGCCCCGCCTGCCGCATCGACGGCGACTGCCCGAACGGCCGCTGCGTGGACGGCGAGTGCTTCGCCAACCAGTGCACCGAGGGCGAGGAGCGCGCCTGCTCGTCGGCCTGCGGCGACGGCGTGCAGACCTGCCGTGGCGGCGTCTGGCGGCCCTGCAACGCGCCGCCCGCCGTGGCCGAGATCTGCGGCGACGGCCGCGACAACGACTGCAACGGCACCGTGGACGACAACTGCGGCGGCTGCAGCAACGGCGCCGAGCGGCCCTGCCAGAACGAGTGCGGCACGGGCGTCGAGCGCTGCGTCGACGCCGCCTGGCGGGGCTGCACGGCCCCCCGCGTGCGGCTCGAACAGTGCGGTGACGGCAGCGACGAGGACTGCGACGGCATGGTGGACGAGGGCTGTGACGGCTGCGCCGACGGGGACGTGCGCGACTGCCAGACCGAGTGCGGCGCGGGCCGCGAGACCTGCAGCGGCGCCACCTTCCGCGGCTGCGACGCCCCCCAGCCCCAAGATGAGCTGTGCAACGGCCGCGACGACGACTGCGACGGCCAGACCGATGAAGAGATCGTGCGGGACTGCACCACCGCGTGCGGCAGCGGCACCGAGCGCTGCGAGGGCGGCCAGTGGGCCGGCTGCTCGGCGCCCGAGGACTGCCCCTGCGCCGCCGGCGACGTGGACGCCCAGCGCTGCGGCCAGTGCGGCGAGCGGGTGCGGGCCTGCGAGGGCGAGGCCTGGGGCGCCTGGAGCGCCTGCGACAGCGGCACCCAGCAGTGCGAGCCCGGCGCGACGGAGTCGGAGCCCTGTGGCAACTGCGGCAGCAAGCGCCGGGTGTGCACCGCCGGCTGCACCTGGGGCGACTGGTCGAGCTGCATCGACGAGGGCGTGTGCCAGGCGGGCGCGCGGGAGCAGCAGGCCTGCGCCAACGGCTGCGGCGTCGAGGTGCGCACCTGCAGCGATCAGTGCACCTGGAGCGACTACGGGGCGTGTGAGGGCCAGGGCGCCGACGCCTGCGCCCCCGGCCAGGCCGAGACCCGCGCCTGCGGCAACTGTGGCACGCAGGAGCGCCTGTGCGCCGGCGAGTGCGCGTGGGGTGAGTGGGGGCCGTGCCGCGATGAGGGCGAGTGCCGCCCGGGCGACGAGGACGGCCGCGCCTGCGATCAGGCCTGCTCGGCCCAGGTGCGCACCTGCACCAACGAGTGCCGCTGGGGCGACTTCGGCGCCTGCGGGGGCGGCGGCCAGTGCAGCCCCGGCGAGCGCGAGACCCGCGCCTGCGGCAACTGCGGCGAAGAGGCCCGCACCTGCACCGAGCAGTGCGTGTGGGGCGGCTGGGGCGGCTGCCAGGGCGAGGGCGTGTGCGTGGCCGGCGACGAGCAGAGCCGAAACTGCGGCACCAACACCGGCGAGTGCCGCCAGGGCACCGAGCGGCGCACCTGCAACCCGAGCTGCGGCTGGAACGCCTGGGGCGTGTGCGCCGGCGGCGTGTCCCCCGCCCCCGAGATCTGCGGCGACGGGCTGGACCAGGACTGTGACGGCAGCGACACCCGCCGGCCCGACCAGTTCGAGCCCAACGACAGCTGCGGCGCCTGCGAGATGATCCCGGGCGTGGACCCCGACGGGCACGTCATCATCGCCACCCTCGACGCCGCCGGCGACCGCGACTTCTTCTGCTTCCAGGCGGACGACGGCTGGAGCGCGCCGGGCTTCGGTGAGCGCATTCAGCTCGCCTTGACGAGCATCCCCAACGGCGAGGACTACGACCTGTTCCTGTACCGCTCGCAGGCGGACTGCCGCGCCGGGGACAGCCTCGCCAGCAGCCGCAACGGCGGCTCGGCCGACGACACCATCGACTGGGTCGAGGCCCTGAACGTCGAGGACGACGGCACCTATGTGATCGAGGTGCGGGCCTTCAACAACGGCCAGAGCTGCAACGACAGCTACCGGCTCGAGGTCACCGGGCTGCGGTGACAATTGGCCGCGGGGCGCGGCCAGCGTTGAATCCGGCACGGTCCGTGCTTTAGAAGCATCACAACGACGACGCATCGCGCGCGTCGCCGCATGGCCGCTACGCCCTGGGGGGGCGAGGCTGGCGACTGCGGTGGCCACTGGCAGGGGGAGTAACCATGCGCCTGAAGACCCAGCGCTTGAAGATCATCGCCCTCGGCGCTCTGCTGGCCGGGCTTGGCGCCTGCGCCGACGAGCTGCCGGATCGCTCGCCCACCACGGCGACCCAGGCGCCCCAGCTGCGGGCGATCTCGTCCGACCGGCTGGTGGTGGGCGAGACGGTGGAGTTCTTCGGCGAGCACTTCGCCGACGGCGAGGCGGGCACCACCCGCATCCACCTGCAGGGCGAGTTCGTCGATCACCTGGGCGAGCGCCACCCCGTCGACCTGTTCGTGCCCACGGTGTACGGCGGCCACGAGGTGGACGCCGACGGCGCCCCCGGGCGCGACATCCTCACCTGGAGCCGCTTCGGCCCCTTCGCCAACCCGTTCACGCAGGCGGCCCACCACGGCCGCTTCGAGGGCACGGCCACCCCGGTGGTCGAGGCCAGCGACGGCGCCGTGCTGCAGGGCAGCGCGGTCACCCTGGCGCTGACCGTGGGCCCGTCCATCATCATCGAGGGCCTCGAGCCGCTGGAGGCCGCCTGCGGCGCGCCGGCCGTGCGGGGCCTGCCGGGCATCCCCTACCGCCTGCGGGTGCGCACCACCGGCATCAAGGCCACGCGCTTCGTGTACGAGATCGCCGAGTGCAACGGGCAGGCCCTGGCGCGCTACGAGCACGACTTCGGCCGCGACAACCCCGTGGCTGAGGATGTGGTCGGTGAGGAAGAGCCGGTCATCTTCAACCCCATCCCCGACGAGCGGCAGAGCTACGTGGCCGGCCTGCGCATCACGGCGTACGACGACGAGGGCAACGCGGTCGAGACCGCCCTGCCCTTCTCGCTGCACCGCCCGATGGAGGTCATCTACGACGGCAAGCAAGCGCTCGCCGAGCGCTACGACCCCGTGCCCGTGTCGGGCTGCATCCCCGGCGGCGTGAACAGCCAGGTCGAGTACAGCGAGACGCGCAGCGAGAGCCGCCAGCAGTCGGTGAGCGTCACGGTGTCGAACTCGTGGAGCAGCAGCGACAGCCGCCGGGTGTCGAGCAACCTGAGCGAGGGCATCAGCACCGGCGAGAGCCGCAGCCGCAGCCTCGAGCAGCGCGAGTGGGAGGGCGAGTCCCTCTCCGAGGGCTACGGCCTGTCGTACAGCCAGAACGAGAGCAACAACGTCGGGTTCTCGACCACGGACGGCGAGACCTGGAACTTCGACATGAGCGAAGGCGAGAGCAACGAAGAGTACGCGAGCCGCATGAACGAGCTGTTCGGCGAGGGCTCCATCGACACCACCGTGGGCGCCAAGGCCTCGGGCTCGGTGCCGGGCTTCGCGAAGGTCACCGGCAGCGTCTCCACCAGCGTCGGCGTGACCGCCGGCGCCCGCACCCGCGGCAGCGAGGGCGGCCGGGCCCGCACCAGCACCAGCCGCGGCTACGGCATGGGCGGCAGCAGCAGCCAGGGCAGCAGCTTCGGCAGCACCGTGGCCGAGGGCCGCAGCGAGTCCGTCGAGGGCACCTACGCGCTCAGCAGCAACCGCAGCCGCACCGCCCGCGACGAAGCGTCCGAGCGCCGGCAGCGCACCTGGTCCTTCGGCAGCGGCGTGGCCCTCGAGGACGTCGCCACCACCGGCGAGACCGAGGCCATCGACCAGACCTGGGTGCAGACCGACGCCACCAGCCTGCGCCAGGGCTTCACGGCCACCATCCCGCGCAACAAGATCGGCATCTTCTACCGGCAGACCACCCGCATGGTGCGCCGCGCCGAGGTGCGCAGCTACGACCTGTGCGGGCTGGCCAGCCACGTGGGCGAGCTGCAGTTCAACGAGTGGATCTGGGCGGCCGATCTGGCCATCGGCAACACCTGCGACAGCGAGCCGCCGCCCTCCGGGCTGCCCGAGGCCCGCTGCTTCATCCCGCCCTGCGGCGGCTGACCGAAGAGGAGGCGTACCATGCGACGCATCACCCCTGTGCTGCTCATCGCCGCCCTCGCGTTGGGCGGCTGCGCTGCAGAAGAAGAGCCCGCCGCCGGCGCCCCCGCCGTGCTGGGCTTCTCGACCGAGCAGATCACCGTCGGTGAGACCCTGGGGGTCTACGGCCGCGGCCTGATCGGCGAGGACGGCGAGGTCGCCGCGCGGCTGCACTTCGACGGCCGCTTCGAGACCGACCAGGGCGTCGAGCCCGTGAGCCTCACGGTGCTGCCCATCGCCGATGGGCAGATCACCCTCGGCGGCAGCGAGTACGACGCCCTGCGCATCGGGCGCTTCGGCCCGTTCAACAACCCCTTCAGCGTCAACGACCGCCCCGGCGTGTTCATCGGCAAGGTGCGCGTGACCCGCGTCGGCACCGACGGCGCGGTGACCGAGAGCGGCGGCGAGAAGGTGCTGCGCCTCGAGGTCGGCGCCTCGCTGCTCATCGACGAGCTGCAACCCATCGACGCCGACTGCGGCGCCCCGGCCCCCCGCGGCCTGGGCGGCGTGCCCTACCGCATGACCGTGCGCCCCGTGGGCCTGAAGGCCGTGCGCTTCGTGTACGAGCTGGCCCGCATCAACGGCAACCCGGGCGCCGAGCGCATCGAGCACAGCTACGACGCCCCCGTGGGCGTCGACACCCTGGGCGTCGACGAGCTGGTGGCCTTCAACCCGGTGCCCGAGTTCGAGCAGTTCTACGTCAGCACCATCCGCGTGACGGCCTACGACGCCGAGGGCAACACCGTCGAGACGGCCCTGCCCTTCAGCATCCACCGCCCCATCGAGGTCACCTACGACGGCAAGCGCGAGGTCGCCGAGCGCTACGAGCCCGTGCCGGTGTCGGGGTGCATCCCGGGCAGCGTGAACAGCCGCGTGTCGTACGCCGAGCAGCGCAGCGAGACCCGCCAGCAGTCGGTGTCGGTCACCCTGAGCCGCAGCTGGTCCACCAGCACCGGCCGCACCGACTCCGAGAGCCTGCGCGAGGGCATCAGCGTCGGCGAGAGCCGCAGCCGCAGCCTGAGCAGCAGCGAGCGCGAAGAGGAGAACCTCCGCGAGAGCTACGGCGTGAGCTACACCGACAGCGAGTCCAACAACGTCTCGTTCAGCGAGACCGACGGGGAGTCCTGGAGCTGGAACATGCGCCAGGGCGAGAGCGAGACCGAGTACAACGAGCGCATGAACAGCCTGTACGGCGACGTCAGCGGCTCGGTCACGGTCGGCGCCGAGGCCGAGGGCTCCGTGCCCGGCTTCGCCAAGGTCAGCGGCAGCGTGAGCACCTCGGTGGGCGCCCGGGTGGGCGGCTCGACGGGCTGGACCAACGGCGCCAGCCAGACCAGCAGCAGCGACCGCGGCTTCAGCGCCGGCGGCAGCAGCAGCGAGAGCCGCAGCTACGGGTCCACGGTGAGCGACAGCCGCTCCCGCAGCGTGAACGGGGCCTACGCCCTGGGCCGCGGCAGCGAGCGATCCGTGAGCGACCGCGAGGCCCTCGAGAACACCCGCACCTGGGACCTGAGCGAGGGCTCGTCGGTGAGCAACGTCGTGCGCGAGGGCCTCGACGAGGCGCAGCGCCTGACCCTGGTGGAGTCCACCACCGAGAGCACGCTGACCAGCTTCAGCTCGACGATCCCGCGCAACCAGTACGGCATCTTCTACCGGCAGACCACCCGCCTCGTGCGCCGCGCCGAGGTGCGCAGCTACAACCTGTGCGGCCTGGCCCGCCACATGGGTGAGCTGCAGTTCAACGAGTTCCAGTGGGCGCCCAACCTGGCCCTGGGCGAGAGCTGCGACGGCCAGCCCCCGGCCTCCACCCTGCCCGCCGCCGCCTGCTACATCGAGCCCTGCGGCGGCTGAGGCCAGCGCAGGTCGGCTGAGGTCGGCCCCCGCCCACCGCCCCGCTTGCGTCCAGCGGCGGGGCCGGCAAAGCTGGCGCCCATGAGCGCTGGCCCCCACCCCCTCCCCGCGCGCTACGGCCCACCGGCCACCAAGCCGGTGACCTCAGCCGCTGCGGTCCTCGACGCCTGGTACATCGCCTGCGAGGCCAAGGCCCTGTCCGGCCGAAAGCCCCTCGCGCGCACGCTGCTGGGGCGCCCGCTCGCCCTGTACCGCGACGGGGACGGCGCGCCCGGCGCGCTGCTCGACCGCTGCCCCCACCGCAACGTGCCGCTGTCCCGCGGCGAGGTCGCCGACGGCTGCCTCACCTGCCCCTACCACGGCTGGCAGTTCGACCGCGCCGGCGCCTGCCAGCGGGTGCCCGGCCTGGTGGGCCCGGCCCAGGCCAAGGGGCGCCAGGTCGAGGCCCACGCCGCCGTCGAGCAAGAGGGCTACGTGTGGATCTGGGGCCGGCCCGACGTCGAGCCCGTCGGCCTGCCGCCGCGCTTCCCGCACCTGGGCGAGGCCGGCTACCACACCGTGCGCGACGTGTTCGACGCCGAGGCCACCCTGCACGCCGTGGCCGAGAACGCCCTGGATGTGCCGCACACGGCGTTCCTGCACCGGGGCCTGTTCCGCACCGACGGCGCCCGGCGCACCCTGGACGTGGTGGTGCGCCGCTGGGCCCACCAGGTCGAGGCCGAGTACCTGGGCGAGCAGCGCCCCGAGGGGCTCATCGGGCGCATCCTGGCGCCCCAGGGCGGCGCGCTGGTGCACTTCGACCGCTTCCTGCTGCCCAACATCGCGCAGGTGGAGTACCGGCTGGGGGCGCGCAGCCACGTGATGGTGACCAGCAGCCTCACGCCCATCAGCGACTTCGAGACCCGGCTGTACGCCACGGTCACCTTCAAGCTGCCGCTGCCAGCGTGGCTGGTGAAGGCGGTGGCCCGCCCCATCGGGCGGCGGATCTTCAAGCAGGACGCCGACATCCTGGCGGCCCAGACCGCGCTGATTCACCGCTTCGGCGGCGAGCGCTTCCTGTCGACGGAGCTGGACGTGCTGGGCCAGCACATCCGCGCCCTGCTGCGCAGCGCCGAGCGCGGCGAGCCCTGGCGCGCGGGCAGCGAAGACGGGCCCGAGACCCGCACGATCCAGATGCAGGTCTAGCCGGTCACGGCGCAGCGCCCCCGCCGGCCGCAGCCGTCAACGCGCTGACACTTCTGATTGCCCGGCCCGCGCGCCCCCCGCATGATGCCCCCGGGGCGGCGGCCGCCCCGTTGCGGGGGAGGCGCGCGTGCCGCGGATTGCACACTGCTTGCTGTGGGTGGCGCTGCTGGCCCTGTGGACCGGGCCGGCCGGCGCCGATCAAGGCCCCAA